>CAIKVR010000323.1 GCA_903830915.1 uncultured Bacteroidales bacterium | reverse complement strand
TAAATATCCCCACAACACGAATATCAGCTGCTTCGAAAGTTCCGTTTTTGTCACGCCAACGAAGCGTCACTAAATCATTCAGATGGAGTTTGGTTTGCTTGGCCATAAATACCCCCAGAATCACCGGAATTTCATCATTTTTTCCAATAAGTTTTTGAGTTGGTATCTGTATTAATTTCTGATCAGGTCGGATACCTTTTAGTAACACACCCTGCATTCTGCCTTGTGGATAAATGCTTCCCTGTGTTACCAAAATCGGTTCTATTTTTCTATTTTCAACGTCCTTTTTGATTACAGCCGGTATTTCCACTGTGCTCGAATCGAATGTGAACGGATCAAACGGGTCATATTTCGATTGCCAATACTCGCCTCCGGCAATTTCCCATTTCACAGTATCGTCGACAGCCTGATTGCTCCAGCCTTTCAAAATTCCCTGCAAAATAATTATCAGCACAAAGGAAATTGAAAGAACAAATACGTTGAGCCAGGTTTTCAGACCGTTTCCTATTAAGCTTCTGAAAGCTGTTTTGAATAAAAATGTACTGCCAAATTTGCCCCCTAACCCCCTAAAGGGGGAATTTATATTAGAATCCTTCATGACTTTACTATTTATTTTGAGACTCTGAAAGTCCCCCTTTAGGGGGATTTAGGGGGCTTATATCTTCAACTACTTTTCCATCCTGCAATCGGATTATTCTTCTCAGATATCCGATAACTTTTTCGTCGTGTGTGGCAAAAATGAAACTGGTTTTCAGTTCCTGATTCAACTTTACCATCGTTTGTAATATGTTGTGCGAGTTGACAGAATCGAGGTTTGCGGTCGGTTCATCAGCCAATACCAACATGGGACGTTTTACCATAGCACGGGCAATAGCTACACGTTGGCATTCACCTCCCGAGAGCTGTGCCGGACGTGATTTTACTTTGTCGGTCAAACCAACCCAGTCTAGTATTTCCATGACCCGTTTTTTACGTTCATCAGCACTGATATCGAGCAACAACAAAGGGAACTCAACATTCTCAAACACCGTATAAACTGGCAATAAATTATAATGTTGAAAAATAAAACCGAGCTTTTCCTTTCGGAGTTGTGCAGCTTCTTTTGGTGTCAGCTTACCCACCGACTTGCTCAAAACCACTACTTCACCCTCAGTCGGAATATCCAGCGAACCGATTATATTCAACAAGGTTGTTTTCCCGGAACCACTTGGTCCAACTAATCCGGTAAATTCTCCTTCGGAAAACTGTAGGTTGATTCCATCTAATGCTGTAAATGAACCCGTTCCGACAGGGAATTTTTTGACTAAATTCTTTACTTCTACAATTGTTTTCATGAACCAATTTTTGTTGTTAATATTCGAATATGATTAAAAATTATAATTCAGCATAATCTGTATCCCTTTTCCAGCAAACATATTCCGGCTTTGTGTCTGAGCAGTCACCAACTGTACATTGTCAGGATTCCAATAACCGATAGCATAAATATTAAAGTTATCGTATGTTCTACCCCAGCTCAGATAATTCATCCATTTATTCTGATCGGGCAGATAAAACAGCATTCCCGACAAATTATCCAACATTGAAAGTGGATAAGTCAGCATTGCTCCGACCACGTTTACAGTTGTTCCTTCTACTAAAAACTTATCACCTGCATGATATCGGAAATACTCAACTGTAACACCCAATCCACTTCCAATAGGTAGAGTGTAATCAGCTCCCAAATTCCACATATCCTGAACTTTGAAAACCAAAGGGAAATTATTATTCTGAGTATCAGTAATAGTAACGCTCGATTCGAACCAAAGCCCTATTCCTAAATCCCATTTTCCATCCAATCCAATCCGGGTTTCATTAAACTCATTTCCCAAACCAACATTATACTGCAATTTTCGGTGATTCGTACTTACAGCAATTTCACCAGGTCCTGCCGGCATTTCAAAACGACCGCCGATTTCAGGTTTCCACACTGAAGAACCCCACAGTTCATATCCTTTCGGATTCTTATTACCAATCAGTCCCCAAAGCCACAAATTAGCATTATTCTGAAAAAAATACTTACCCAACACGCCATAAACTCCGTCGGTTAATTGCAATGGGTCACGCACATCCATCGCGTCAAACCACATCAATGGTCGAAACATTTTAGCCGAACCAAAATTAATTTTCTGCAAACCGGCACGCACTTCCCAGTTATCGCCTGAATATCGCAACCAAACCCTGTAAGGTTTCAGCTGACCCAAAATAGTATCATTATGAAATCCTGTATAATTCAATGAACCGTTTATATTGAGCGAAGCTTCAAAATCAAGTTTTGATTTGGGTGAAAGTTGAAAATTTCCGAGCATTGTAGGCACAAACCGCCCACCAAACTGAGTTGGCACCGGAGCTTGAAACTGCCCGATTCCCCATGCTATTACCTGACCGCTGAAGGAAAGGTGTGTTGAGTCATTTTGCCCTACTATTGAAAATAGGATAAAAGAAAATTGAAAAAGGAGTATTAGTCTTTTGGGATTCATATTGAAAAACTATTTAGCTGTAAAATTACATCATTAAACAATAACATAGTTATATTTTCCAGTGTTTTTTTCATATCAATATCCTAAAAAGTTGATATTTATGCAATATATTATTTTTTCCTCTTGTTTTTTAGTTTGTTTTCAAAAAAAATCTACCTTTGTAATAATTTAATACCCTGAAAATGAAAAAAGAATACACCTTAGACGAATTACTTCATAAAGCTGCTTCTTATTGTTCCATTTCTGAGCACTGTAGATCTGAAGTGGAAGAAAAACTGAATGCATGGTGCATTGAATGTGATGAAAAATCGAAAATCATTGACCGTCTTATTGCGGAAGATTTCATCAACGAAAAACGCTATTGTGTTCATTTCGTAAAAGATAAATTTCGTTTCAATAAATGGGGAAAAATCAAAATATCGTATGCTCTTAAACAAAAAGGACTAAGCGACGAATTGATTAGTGCAGCATTGGCAAGCATCGATGATGGTGAATATGAAGAAATGCTGGCGTCAATCCTTAAAACTAAACTCAAAGGTTTAAAGTACGAGTTTGAATACGAAAAGCAGGGCAAATTATTTAATTTTGCTCAAAGCCGGGGATTTGATAGTTCGGTAATAAACAGAGTAATACGCACGTTATAATGCAAAATCCACATGACATACAGCGAGAAAGAAGAACAATATAACAGTATAACACACTACCTGGGAATTGGATTCAGCGTAATTTTTGGTGGAAGTTTAATCATCCAAAAAGCCATTCCATCACATAACCGTTGGGCGATATTCAGCGACGTGGTTTTTGTGGTTTTTATGACGTTAATGTACACGGCTTCAAGCACCTACCATGCTGAAAAAACCGAATCTGTCAAGCTGAAACGCCGTAAGTTTGACCATGCAGCTATTTACACACAAATTGCAGGAAGTTACACCCCATTCACTCTGATAGTTCTGCGACTGAATGGTGTCTGGGGCTGGTCACTGTTTGGAATAATCTGGGCTGCTGCTATACTCGGAGTTTCATTGAGCTTTATGAATCTGAAAAAAGGAAGCAAACTTGAAACAATTTGTTACGTAGCCATGGGTTGGGTGGTAGTGGTGGCTTTCAAACCATTAATTGATTCACTTAGTGCAACTAATTCTATTTCAGTATTGTACTGGCTTATTGGCGGAGGATTATTTTATACTGTAGGTGCTGTTTTGTATCGCTTCAAGCAAATTCCATATACCCATGCGATATTCCATTTGTTTGTGTTGGGTGGAACGGTTTGCCATTTTATTGCCATTTGGGAGATAAAAATCTAATTTATTTAATCAAATAATCATGAAAATTCAAATTCTCATATTAACTTTACTTCTTTTGACTTCTTGTAATTATAAAAAATCAAATACATGTCCAAAAATCGAAATAAATGCAACTTTAATCCGATCATATGATTCTATCAATTCTCGTGTGAAAAATGATAGCTTTAAAGCATACGATATAAAATTACGAATCACCAACAAGTCAGAAAAACGAATTTCCTTTTGGATCATGACTTGTTCTTGGGAATTTAATTTTATAATTAATAATGATTACATTAAATTCAATGGTAGAGGTTGTGATAAAAATTTCCTAGATTTAAAACATTTAAACCCAAATGAAAGTCTAGTATTAAATGGTTTAGTGAGAAAAGTAGAAAATACTTTTGGTCAAGATATTGAATCGACTAGATTTGGATTTATTTATATTGATTCGATTAGATGTAGCAATACATCTGAATACTTTAATATCGTTAATGACAAAAGCAAACATGGCAGTATTATATGGAGTAATCCACTATCATTAAAATAAAAAAACTATTCTATAAATCCTCCTCCCAAAATTCTCCCATCCCTGTAAAAAACGGCAGTTTGTCCGGGAGCAATTGATTCTAAGGGTTCAGCCAGTTCTACCTTTATTCTTCCGTTTTCCATAAAAATTACCCTGCAAATGGTATTTTGTTTCCGATAACGAATGCGGCAATAAATATCAAATTTATCGGAAAACAGTTTTTTATCCACCACATTCACGTTATGAATCAGAAATTCTGTTTTGTACATGGCTGCCAATGGAGCTAAAACAACTTCATTCGTGCCGGCTTTTATTTCCTTTACAAAAACTTTACGGTTCAAATGAATCAAACCTCTCCTCTGCCCCACTGTGTAAAGCGGAAAACCTTCGTGACGGCCAAGCACATTCCCTTCTTCATCAATAAAATTACCTGAGTAAATAAATTTATCGGGTTCTGCGAGTTGATTCTTCAAAAACGGACGGTAATCGCCGGAGCAGAAACAGGCACCCAGACTATCTTTTTTCTCAGAAACCCGCTTATAACCACGTTCGGCAGCCATAGCACGTACTTCGGTTTTATGTAATTTTCCGAGTGGAAAAATAATGCGGGAAAGTTGCTTCTGAGTGAGCCCCCAAAGAAAAAAGGATTGATCTTTGTCGGGGTCGGTGCTTTCTGCGACAAAATAGCAATTGTTTTCCTGAATGATATTCACGTAATGACCCATGGCCACTTTATTGCAGCCAAGGCGGTCGGCTTCGTCAATTATCAGTTTCCACTTAAGTTCGTTATTGCATTTCACGCACGGAAACGGCGTTCGGCCACTCAGGTATTCGCCCACGAAATAACCAACCACTTTTTCACGAAAAACTTCCCGTGCATCATAGACTACATGCTCAATTCCAAGCTGTTGAGCCAATCGTTGTGCATCCTGTAAATGCTGGTTTTCACCTTCTTCCCAAAAGCGAAAGGTAATGCCCACAACTTCGTAGCCTTGTTCCAATAAAAGAATGGCAGCAACCGAACTATCGGTGCCGCCACTCATTCCTAATAATATACGTTGTTTCATCTTATGCTAACTTTTCCAACGTTTATAACTTTGGAAAAGTTTAAACCAAATTAGAATGGCAAATCGCTTCCTTCGCCTGCACCAGGAGTAACGTCGAACGATGAAACGGGAGTGCTTGACGGAGCTGGAGCAGCACTTACAGCACCTTTTTCAGCTTTCCATGCACGAACAGAAGTAAACCAGCGTCCGTTATATTCGCGACTTTCTAAATCGAAGCTAACTGTAACCGAATCGTCAATTGCCAATGGAAATTGCTCGATTTTGTCGCCAAAAAAGTTAAAACAAACTTTTTTAGGGTATTGATCCCCTGTTTCTAACACATAATCCTGCGAACGCCATGTTCCGTTTTTGCCTTGTCCGGTTGCGATTGGCAACACTGCAATAATTTTTCCTGAAATTTCCATTATTCTAGTTCTTTATTAAATGATTTTTAGAGGAGCAAAGATAATCAAGAAAAAATGAATTGCAAGGACAATGAAATTTTTTTGTAATTAAGAAAAGGTTTTGTTAATAATCTTGCAAATTATTACTATTTAATTTCTACTGAACTAAACGATTGATAAGTTGTTTTATAATAAATGCTAACCATTAAAATTTAATATAATATGAAGAAAAAC
The DNA here is from genome assembly GCA_903830915.1 of uncultured Bacteroidales bacterium. GTDB lineage: Bacteria > Bacteroidota > Bacteroidia > Bacteroidales > Paludibacteraceae > Paludibacter. The sequence goes on along the minus strand of CAIKVR010000323.1, from coordinate 5,259 downwards.
ATGGGCTCTGCCGACAAATTAATCCGTTTAACTATAGCAATTGTGCTGATTGTGCTTTACTGGAGACACGTATTGACTGACACATGGGGAATAGTTGCACTTGTTGTTGCACTTATTTTTACAGTCACAAGTTTGATAAGTTTCTGTCCGCTTTATACCCTTTTCGGAATTAAAACATGTAAAAAGGAAGAATAAAAATACAATCAGAGAGATTATCAAAACAAAGGCTATTCAATTCTTTGAAAGAAATGAATAGCCTTTGTTATTTTCGGGAAAACTCAACAAGAAAAGCCATACAAATCATTCTGTACATTTCTGAAAATCAACATAAAAACAACAATTTGTAATCCCGACTTTGCAAAAAGAAAAAAAGTGTAATTAATGTTGTGGGTATTATTGTCATTCGGACAAAAAATAGTACTTTTGTGGCGAAATTCAAAAACTCAATTTTAAACAATAAATAAAGATGATTAAAGTAGGTATCAATGGTTTTGGCCGTATCGGACGTTTGGTTTTCCGTGCTGCCCAAGAAAGAAACGATGTTCAGATCGTTGCAGTAAATGATCCATTTATGGATATTGATTACATGGTTTACATGTTGCAATACGACACAGTTCATGGAAGATTCCAGGGAACAGCAGAACACAAAGATGGTAAATTAGTTATCAATGGTCAAGAAATTGCATTCTTTGCTGAAAAAGATCCAGCTAACATTGGTTGGGGCGCAGTAGGTGCTGACTATGTTGTTGAATCAACAGGTGTTTTCACAACTATCGACAAAGCTGGTCTTCACTTACAAGGTGGTGCAAAAAAAGTTGTTATCTCTGCTCCATCTAACGATGCTCCTATGTTTGTTTGCGGTGTAAACCTTAACGAATACAAAGCTGACATGAACGTAGTTTCTAACGCTTCTTGTACTACTAACTGTTTGGCTCCTTTGGCTAAAGTTATCAACGACAACTTCGGAATCGTAGAAGGTTTGATGACAACAGTTCATGCTGCTACTAACACTCAAAAAACAGTTGATGCTCCTTCTGCAAAAGACTGGCGTGGTGGTCGTTCAATTTTAGGTAACATTATCCCTTCTTCTACCGGTGCTGCTAAAGCTGTAGGTAAAGTAATCCCTGCTTTGAATGGCAAATTGACCGGTATGGCTTTCCGTGTACCAACTGCTGACGTTTCTGTAGTTGACTTAACTGTACGTTTGGAGAAATCTGCTACTTACGACGAAATCAAAGCTGCTATGAAATTAGCTTCTGAAACCACCATGAAAGGTGTTCTTGGATATACCGAAGATTCAGTAGTTTCTTCTGACTTTATCCACGAAACCCGTACTTCAGTATTTGATGCAGGTGCAGGTATCGCGTTGAACGGTAACTTCGTAAAATTAGTTAGCTGGTACGACAATGAGTGGGGTTATTCTAACAAAGTGTTGGATTTGATTGCACACATGGATTCAGTAAAATAAGCTGTCCGATATAAAATTGAAAATCCTCTGAAACTTAGTGTTTCAGAGGATTTTTTTATCCTATTCATACAATGACTTTGAGTCATCGTATGAATAAAAGTAATATTTACACCATCAATTCCACAAACTTAAAATTCCGACCATCAAACAAGCCTCTGTCACCCAATTTCAGTTCCGGAATGACGAGAAGCGACATAAATGCTACTGTCATAAAAGGAGCACGGAGTGTTGATCCCAACTCTTTTGCCATGGCATCCACCTGCTCGTATCGCTCAGCGATAATATGTCCTTCGATATCCGACAGTAAACCGCCAACAGGTAAAGACAACAGGCAAGTTTTATCACCTTCACAAGCCAGAATTCCGCCCCGACTGTCGATTATCTGATTAATGGCCGAAACAATCTCCGCATCCGAAGTTCCAACAGCAACAATATTATGACTATCGTGAGCCACTGTGGAAGCCAGTGCTCCGCGTTTGAGCCCAATGTTTTTGATAAACGCGATTGCAGGTTCGGACGGTTGATAGCGATTGTAAACCACGAGCTTAAGAATATCATTCTCTGTATCAGAAACAACATTTCCATTATCATGACCCGGAAGGTGTCGCACCTTACTGGTAAAAAGCTGACCATCATCTACATTTATTACTTTCATTTCGCCACCGGTATGATTCACGTTAAGCTGTTCTACCGTTATTTTATTAGCATTAAACTGATTAATCAGCGAAGTTGGAATAAAGCGTTCGTAGGTTGTTTTACCATTTTCCGAAACCTTTTCACCCTTAATGTAGGTTGCTTTTACCTCAAAATCTGTCAGGTTATTCACCACTACAAAATCTGCCTCGTCGCCCACCTGCAGCAAACCGACATCAAGCTTATAATGTCTGATTGGAGTCAGTGAGCAAATCCTCAGCACATCCATCGGGTCGTAACCTGCAGCCACAGCCCTACGAACCAGTGTGTTGATATGTCCGTTTTTCAATAAATCATCCGGATGCTTATCGTCAGAGCAAAACATGATTTTGTCGGGATATTTTTCGAGTAAGGGCAGTAAATCATCAAAGTTTTTCGCAGCACTTCCTTCCCTTATTTGCACGGTCATGCCCAACGCAATTTTGGCTTCAGCTTCGGCAATGGTCATACATTCGTGGTCGGTAGTTATTCCACCGGCTGCATAGGCTGTCAAATCATCGCCTTTCAATTCAGGTGCATGACCATCAATGGGTTTTCCAATCCGTTTAGCAGCATCGAGTTTAGCGTGAACCTGCTTGTTGTTGTGAATCACTCCCGGGAAGTTCATCATCTCAGCCAGGAAATAAATATCATCCCGAAGCAATAAATTTTCAACATCGACAGCATCCAACACAGCACCTGAAGTTTCGTGATGTGTTGATGGGACGCAGGATGGTGCACCAAAATAAAACTTCATTGGTGAGTTCCGTCCATTTTCAATCATATAGTCAATACCCTCAATGCCACAGACATTAGCCATTTCGTGGGGGTCGCACACGCAGGCAACCGTACCGTGAATCACGCTGTAACGCGCAAACTCCGATGGCAACATCATCGAACTCTCAATATGAATATGTGCATCTACAAAACCGGGAATAATATACTGGTTATCTACCTCTTCACTTGGAGTTATTTTTTGTATTATCCCATTTTCAAAAAGGACAATACCTTTTGTAATCTTTTTGCCAATAACATCAACAACATATCCTGAAATCTCACTCATTTAATTTTGCTTTAATATTTAGAACAAATCTAAGAAATAATTGAATAAAAAACGTATTTATTTGCATAAAGTTTACTTACAATCAAAAAATCCGATTCCTAATGAAACCGGATTGATACAATTGAATAAAAAACTAAATCAATTATAGGCTTGAGGAATAAACTTCGGATATTTTGCAGGAGCAAGAGCCGGTAAAGCAGAACTAAAATCATAGCTTAAATTTAGTGTCTTTTCAGCAGCCTGATTCGGTAGATTTACGTGAATAACCAAATTCAGTATTTTAGAAGCTGCTCCGGTTTGCAATGATTTCAGATTAAAGGAGGCAATACCTCTTTTGAAATAAACAGGGGTATCTGAGTTGGAATTGTGACGGAAAAATAAATGAATTTTCGAATCAGTAAAGACTTTTGAAGTATCATTCACCAGATTAATGTAATGCGTTTTGTTATATCCCGGATAGCTGAAGTCAACGTTTAGGTAATCGCTGCCAATCCACATATCATTTATTGTAACTGAGTCATTACCAATACTGTCCTGAGTTGCTTTGGTTACATTAAAAATTCCTTTGGTCAATACAGTATAAACGTCATTCAGAAATACATCATAATCGTAAAGATGAGTTGCACGCTTATCGGACAGGATTGAATAAGTGGCAATAATCCGTTGACCATCTTTCGGTGTATAACCCACAAAATTACAATCCTGAACAAACATAAGTTTATTGTCATCAAGCTTAAAGAAAAAATTTGCTCCACTATCAGGATTTTGTACTGTGGCAATATCCACTGTGTAATCAGGGATATGCATATTTTCTTCATGCATGTCGCAAGCCATAAAAAACGGTAATATGGCTACCATCACTAAAAGTCGGTGTATTGTTTTCATGAAATTTTAAGTGTTTAAATAGTTATAAATTAAGTGTTTAGAACTAGATTTACAACAAAAATAATGCCGTTAAAGTTTAAAATATATTTGAATAGGCTAATTTTGTAACAATTCTATTCAAAATTAAGATAAGGTTTCAATCGTAGAATAGCGTCTGATGTAAATTCGGATAACTCTTTTAATTCATTGATGTCTTTCAATTTACCTTTTTTCCTTCTTAACTCGTACAACGCTTTGGCCTGATAAAAATTGAAGTAGGGATGATTCTTAAATCGTTCAGCAGTTGCCGTGTTGACTTTGATTTTTTGAACTAATTCCAGGTTTACTTTACAAAACGGACGTATTCGTTCCAAATTTTCAGGTTTCATACCCCAAATTTCGCTTAACTGGTCTACAGAAACAAAACCACCCGTTTGCTGACGAAACCGTACAATTCCTTTGGCATAACCTCGACCAACTCCTTTAACCTGCATCAATAATGTTGTATCTGCCGAGTTTAGATCAACAATTATATCAGTTCGTTTTATTGGTTTTTCAGACAGAACTTGTTTAACTTCGGCAATGGTAATGTAAGGTTCCAGTTCATTGAATTTTTCAGGTTTTATTCCGTACACTTTTCCGAAATCGGCTGCTGTTTTATATCTCCCACCCGCTTTTCTGTATTTCAGTATATTGGATGCAATAAAAGATTTTAATCCAAGTTTTACAAATCCGGCAGAGTCAAGGATATTAGGGTCAAAACTAAAAAGTGTATATTTTTCGACCTGTTTAGCCGGTTTGTTTTGAGTAAAACGGTTATATTTATCATCAAATTCCCGTTGTCGTTCCTCGTTTTGCTTTTGCCATTCAGCCTGCCTGAGACTATCACGCGAAACCAACGACTTTTTGAAATGCTCAACTTCTGTCAGAAATTTACTACCATCCTGCTCATGAACAGGAAAAAAAAAGGGTAAAATGTAATTTGAGCCAATAGCCAATAAAATCAAAATCAATAGTATAATAATACCAATTCGCTGACCTTTAGAGAAATAGAAGAAGTCTTTCCACATAACCAAATATAGTAGTTAAAATAAAGTCCAAAAATAAGCAAACTTTTTAAGATTAACAAGTAACAAAACAAAAAAGACAACATTTCTGTCGTCTTGAGCGGCAAACGGGACTCGAACCCGCG
>CAIKVR010000322.1 GCA_903830915.1 uncultured Bacteroidales bacterium | reverse complement strand
TGCTGCTGCTGCCGAAAATTACGGATCAATTGACAGATACGGTATAGAATTATCTATCGGTTGGAAAGACAATATAAACAAAGACTTAAAGTATTGGATAAAAGTGAACACCGGATATAGCGATGGTAAGGTTCTTGTAAAACCATGGCCTTCTTTGATTCCGTTTGACAGCTACCATCCAAATCAAAGTACTGATTTGGGCAGCTGGGGATATGAATGTATCGGAATGTTCCACAATTATCAGGAAATTGAAGAATACTTTGATAAATATCAGATTAAAAGCTATATGGGTAAGACCAAAGACAATGTTTTTCCGGGTATGTTGATTTACAATAATATTCGTGGTTCACAAAAATCAGATGGTACTTACTATGGACCGAACGACCCGAACGATCCAAAAGCCGGCTATGTAGACGCTAACGATAAAGTACATATTTCAAACAGAAGCAATCCATGGGGATTTACGGTAAACATGGGTGGCGAATGGAAAGGTCTTGTATTCAGTACACAAATAGGAGCTAACTGGGGTGGATACATCTACTTACCCAGTGATGCACGGGGTATATCAAGTTTAGTTTCAACCGCAAGTGGTTATCAAGTAATGGAGTACACAAACCTCCCTTCATTCTGGGCAAATAATATGTTTGTGTACCAAAATGTACTTGACAATCGGGGCAATGTAGTGGCCGAACAAAATCTTACGGCTAAGTATCCAAACCTGAATTACAGTCTTAACAGCGAACAATCTACTTTTTGGAGAGTAAGTGGTACTTCGGTTGGTATTAAAACATTAACGGTGGCTTATTCATTACCTAAAAACTGGATGAAAACACTGAATGTTGAAAGTTGCAGACTGAATGCTACAGTTCAAAATGTGTTGAGTCTTTACAATCCGTATCCCGACAGTTTTATCGATCCGATGTCGGGAACTTACGGAAGATATCCGAACCTGAGAAGAATTACAATCGGCTTAAACGTTTCATTCTAATAGTATAAAAAATGAAGAATATAAATAAATATGGTTTGAGTGTTGTTATACTGGGAGTATTAACGCTTATAAGTGCTTGTAGTGATGATTTTCTTGTTGCAAAACAAGATTACACCCGTGTAACAGCTGCAATTTACAACGACTATGCAGGTGCCAAAGGAAGGATTAATGATATTTATTCGTTATGTCTTCCAAAATCGAATACCGATGTTTCCTACGACAATCCAAGTACCGGAACTGCAGATTTATACGCAACTTCAACAGAAGAATACGGTGGATTATCTGACTTTGTAAGCGATAATGTAATGACAAACACAAGCGTTCCCGATTTTTTCTACAACGAGGCAAAAACCTCCCGTTCGCCCTGGGGACGTATTCGTAATTGCAACGATGCCATTGAAGGTATTGAGGGTGGAACTTTACCCGATGCCCAAAAGAAAGAATTGCTGGGTCAGGTTTATTTTTTCCGTGCATGGACTTATTATCGCCTGGTAAAAGTCTACGGTGGAGTACCTATTGTTGATCATGTACAAAACCCTCAGGCTGGAGTAAGTGGAGGGCTTGATTTGGCTATTCCACGTTCTACAACAAAACAATGTATCGATTTTCTGTGTAAAGATCTGGAAAAAGCTGCTTCTTATTTACCCCTGAAGTGGGACGATGGTAATTGGGGCCGCGTAACTGCCGGAACAGCATTGGCTGTTGAGGGCAGAGCCCGATTACTCTATGCAAG
>CAIKVR010000321.1 GCA_903830915.1 uncultured Bacteroidales bacterium | reverse complement strand
TCGCCGCTAATAAACGGCTCCATTTCTTTGTTAATACGCTCTTCCGCTTCCGAAAAAGTCAAGGCATCAACCAAATACGATTCAGTCACTTTTACGATTTTACCCTCTTCCGCAGTTTTTTCGTACTTAATTTTACAGTCAAACCAGTTGTGCATAATTTTTTGTTTTGTGTTCCGTGTGTGCGGAACTGATTATTATTAAATGTTAGAAAAATTCAATTCAATTGCTTCATAAGAACCGGCTACATTCTTTACTGATACCCGGTAATATACTTTAGAGTCCGGACGGCGTTCTGCTTTTTTAATCAGATTACAGGCTTCTGTGAAACGTGGGTCATTTACCCGTTTTTCGTGCCGTGTAAGCGGTGTAATTTTTTTAGGGTCTAACTTACCATTCTTGTTTTCAAATGCCGTCAGAATCATTTCTTTTACGAAATCCTTTGAACTATCAAGCGACTCACTAAGGAATTCGTGCAAAATCTCTTTGGCTGCCATAATCGTTTGGTCATCGTACTGCAAAGCTTCGTTCACAGATCGTTCAATCTTTATCGACCGGTCGAAATTGTACCAGGTATAATTACCTTTAAACTTTTCGTCACGTGTCAACTTATTTTCATCAAGAAACGCTTGTTCGGCTTCCTCGCAAAGTTGTTTAATCTCTTTTTTAAAGACGATTAAACGGTCATTAACCGCTGTAGCCTTTTTTACAAGTACTAAAGCATGTGCTTCCATTAATCGTTCGGATTTCGTTATCCGTTTGTATGGAATCTGAGTCCCTGACTCATCAATCCAAATTTCATTTTTACTTGTTTGAATCATTTTCTATTTTATTAAAATTATTATTCCAATTATTACTACCAACCAAAAACCAATAAGAATCAAAACAAATGGAAGACAACCGGTAAATGGTTTTATCAATTCAATATCATAATCGTAATGCTCATCCTGATCGTATGCAGGTATTTTACTTTTCTCTTTAAAAACCCTCGGAGGGTTGTAACATACTACCTTTCCATTTGTACATCCGTATCCCGGTTCGTGCAGGTCGCAGGTAAGACATCCTTTAGCTCCGAAATACTCAGCACCTTTTGCCTCGTACATTTTATCGCCAATCAAACCGCACTGGCCAATCGGTATATTAATCAGGTTCTTGTTCGCCATCCTCTTCCAGTCTTTTAAGTTCCGCAAACTTCCGGTCGTAATCCGGGTGATCAATCTCATGAGTTTCGAGCCATTCTGTTAGCTCTTCAATGTTGGTTTTTTGTTCGTTTTCCATGTGTATTTAATTAAGTGTAGTTAGATAATCAACTCTATCCGAAGTCATTTGAGCCACATTATTTAAATCTTTAGTCTGATTGTTGAATGAATGTATCAGTGAGCGCAACCGCTCTTTAGGAATGGCATTAAAGTCGTCAAATCCGCCTCCCTGACATGCTATTGCTTTCACATATTCAGGGTTATTGGTTGGAGTTCCAAAGGCTTTCAGATATTGGTAAATTGAAGCCATTAGTTGTTTGCGCATTTTATTAAGTTCGGCCTGATCAGAACTTATTACGCCACCGAGTCTATTGCATATTTCTTCAATAGTTTGTTCGTCAAGATCAAGTGTGGAAGTAACTCCATATTGAGCTAAAATTCCCCGCTTTCCCTCTTCCTTAATTCCTGCATTGGAAAGAAGCGTGTTGAATTTCTTTATCAATTTCGATTTGTTTACTGTTTTTGTTTCCATGTGTGTTATTATTATTCGTTTTTTACTTCTCCATATTCTTCGGCCTTTTGATCCCATATTATATACCTACCCTTTAGCCCTGTTGTTCCAATATATCTACCTTTTGAAATTGCCTGATATCCCTCGACCCATATTTTCAAACTTGCATCATACATTACCGATTTTGCGCTTCTCCCTGAAGGGTTCTTTCCGTCTGCATGACTAATGAAAATGATAAGCTTATTCGGAAACTGCTCTTTGAAATTCAGGTAATCCCGGTAACTCATTTGAGTGTACTGAAACGAGTCAATGATAACTACCCTGGGCGATTTCTTTTGTTTAAGCCGTATCGTTAAGTCAGTCATGTTTTCATTTACAAACAGCACCCTGTTCTTAACTTCAATCATGTGGAAGGCATTTAAACTCTTTTGGAGCGTATGCCGTGTTCCTTCCTCTCGGCTATTCATAAGCATTTGTTCAAATGGAGCCAGGGCTTTTATAAGTTGTAAAATAAAACTTGTCTTACCGTTTCCTGAATTGCCCCATATAAACCAGATTCCTAATTTCTCGGGCTTATCAATAAAGTCGTACCACTCATCCTCAAAATCAAAAAGATCGTATTTTTTGTCAAGTATATTTTGTACTGTGAGTGCCCGTTTGATTGCCATATTTATTACTTACTACCAACTATAAACTACCGACTATAACTATCTCGCTTTCTGCAATTCTATCTTAACCCGTCGAAGTGATCCGTTCACTTTTCCAATAATTTCTTTTACGTCTACACTTGGATTATTAGCTTTGGCAATCATTACAACCTGTGTGCGGGTAAACTCATCGTTGGCCTCTTTTCCGTCCGGACTTACTTTTTGGTATTTAGATCCAAACCGGCTGAACAGCTCTGCATATCCTACCTTGCTGGCATTTCTGGCGCGATCTATTTTGTGTCTGAGTCCGTCGGCTCCCATCATGTACCATCCGCAGCATCCTTCGGTAGCATTCCAGAGTGCTTTAAGTTCCAGGAATGCAGGATAGTCCAAGTCACCGGCTTCGTCAAGAATAATCAAGGGGTTGGGAATGCTACGCAGATAAAACACCAAATCCGCGTACACCTCGCTGTACTTGCCGGTGTTACCCAACCCCAATTCTTTGCTAATCTCACGGATCAGCTTTTGCTTTGTCTTTACCTGACTGCAATCAATGTACACGCAGTATTTATTTTCTTTGGCATACGCACGGGCAGTGTAAGTTTTTCCAAGGTCGGCCATGTCGCAAAGCAAACCGCTAAGGCTCGATTGTTGACAGGCATTAAGTTGTGCGCTGATAAATTGGAAAACGGGTGTTTTAGCTGTGATCCATTGTGCATCTTCCCGGAGTTGTACATCCAACCGGCGAGCTATAGAATACCATTTAGCGTCGCTCAATACATTTTCAGTGTCACCGTTGATAATACGGCTTAATTGCGCGCTGTTTATGTCCAATGTTACGGCCTGTTTTGCCGAGCTGTTGTGTTGTGGGCGATCAAGTACTATCGCTGCAACGATTCTGTTTTTAAATTCTTGATTCATGGTGTTTTGGTGTTTTAATTATCAAATAATGTTGGTATGATTTATGTTATTTTTGTTACTCTATCAATTTCATTATCAATCAACTTCTCCTGCTTTTTACATGCCTGTAATACGATTGAGTCTCTTTTTCTGAAATAGTCCTTTTGTAAAGCTCTCATTTTAGATACCTCTTCGAAAAATGTTTTTGAATCCATGGTGTTTTGGCGTTTTAATTAGTATTTAAAGACTATTTAAAGCCCATTCCGATGTGTAATTTTCGTCGTAATTTTCCGGTATCTTTTCCAAAGTTTCCTCTACTTTTGAAAAGCTGCTTTCAACAACTTCAGCTTCAATAGCTTCATATCGTTCCGTATTTTCATACATAGCCACTTTTGCAAGTGCATTCTTGCCATCTTTCACCATTTTGTCGAACTTGGCAATATATTTGGCCTGTTCGGTAAATGCATCTGTATCCAGGGCGGTACGTTCGGCCAGTGAGGTATTGAATTTCACTATCTGTTTTGCTTCGCAGATATAATCATCATTCTGATACAGGTAAACACTATCAATTTTGTCCTCTCCCTGAGCGTTCATTGGCATGTAATAAGCCTTTACCGTGTAGTTATTTGGCGCAAGTTTGGCAAGTATCTCAGGAGTTGGAAGCATGTAGTCATTGTATTGCACCTGGCAGTACATATTGCGCTGTATGCTTGTTTCTGTGCAGTCGCCAATGTAGCGAACCAATAGCGGACGGTTTATTTGTGCAAGGTTCGGATTAATATTGCGTTCCATCACCTGCATGCGAGTCATGCCTTTGTACATTTTCTGATCGCGATGTAATCCGTTGTTGTAGCTCGCTATTGACTGAATATCATCAGCAACCAACTGATCGTAGCTGTATGTGCGTTCCTTTACAATATATTTGTTTTCAGCGTCGTCGTATACACGTTCGCCTCCGGTTACGTTAGCTTCATTTTTCAAGTACCAGCGACCAATACCATCCTGATATCGTTTTTCATAGCCGTATTTCTTTTGGCGATTCAGTTGCTCAGCGTGTTTTTCCTGCGAGTTGGAAGGCGCGCACCACCGTACAAATGGGAACACTACACCGGCTTTGAATAAATCATCTTTGAAATTGCTCACCAGGTGATGTTCCACTTCCATTTCCAATGGCATTCCCCATCCGCG
>CAIKVR010000320.1 GCA_903830915.1 uncultured Bacteroidales bacterium | reverse complement strand
GTCAATATCAGGATCTTTATCGGACTGGAAAGTTGCCAAAACGTATAAACCATTGTGATACTAAAGTCAATAACATTCTTTTTGACGATAGTGACAATGTGCTATGTGTGGTTGATCTCGACACAGTAATGCCAGGATTTGTTTTATCCGATTTTGGAGATTTTATGCGCAGTGCCGGAAATAATGGAAAAGAAGATGAAAAAGATTTGAGTAAAGTTTCGTTCAATATGGAAATTTTTAAATCATACACAAATGGTTATTTTAAATCTGCAAAAGGTTTTCTGACGCAACTTGAAATAGGATTGTTACCATATGGTGCTAAACTTATGACTTATATGCAGTTGACAAGATTTTTGACTGATTATCTTAATGGTGATACCTATTATAAAATCAATTTCCCAAATCACAATTTGGATCGCTCAAAAGCACAATTCAAATTGCTGCAAAGTATTGAGGATTATTATACTGAAATGCAAGCATATATAATTTCAATTAATCTTCAAAAAGTACTTTAATAATTAAATTTATCAAAAGAATAGATGAATAGATAAGAACTATGGAAAAAAAATACAACTTTACAAGTAAAGTGGAGGCTTTTTTTGAGAGTGAGTTTAAGAATTCACAAATTAGCAAAACTGTTGAAAGAATTAAAGTGTTAGAAGTTGATAATTACATCAATTTAGGTCAGATTACCGCTTTGCGTTTTCTGGAATGGGTATCGCTCAATCCTGGTGGAGTGGTCGCGTTACCTACTGGCAAAACACCCGAATTCTTTATCAAATGGATGCAGTATTACCTTGAAAATTGGGATGCTGAGATTAAAAGCGGTTTGCTACATAAAATGGGACTGGATAAAAATCAACGCCCCGATTTTAAATCACTGTATTTTGTGATGATCGATGAGTTTTTTCCGCTTGATCCTTTGCACGAACGTTCGTTTAATTATTTCGTAAAACGGTTCTATATTGATGGATTTGGATTTGACGAAAACAAAGCACTGATTATTGATACCTACAATATTCCTGAAGTAGATCAAACTTATTTAGGGGGTTACAAACATGTTGGTGAAATTTTCCCGGAAGGTATTATTGATTTGAATCTCAGAATTAAACATCCTGCTAATGCCAAAGAAGCGCTTCAAAAAAAGACGATAAAATACTTCGATCAGTTTTGTGAGAATTACGAAGAAAAGATTCGTAATTTGGGCGGAATCGGATTTTTTCTAGGTGGGATCGGTCCCGATGGACATATTGCGTTCGATGTAAAAGGCTCTAGCCATCATTCTCACACACGACTTACCAACATCAACTACGAGACACAGGCAGCTGCAGCCGTGGATTTGGGTGGAATAGAATCAGTACGCAAAAAAGCAGTCATTACCATTGGACTTAATACCATAACTTATAATCCGGATATGGTGGCTATTATTATTGCCGCTGGAGAATCCAAGTCGCAACTTATTGCCTCAGCCATTGAATCACAACCATCGCTTGAATATCCGGCTAGTTCATTGCAAAAGCTTGAAAACTCACGATTTTATCTTACTAAAGGTGCTGCCATAAAACTTCAGGAACGTCAACGAATCGGAATTATTGAAAAAGGGAAAGCCGATATTAAAACACTGGACAAACTAATAATTGACGGAGCGCTGGAAGAGAAAGTAACCTTACTTGAATTAGTTTCAGAAAATTATAATTGTACCAATCGTCATTTACAGCTTGCTCAGCAAATCAGTGGAGAAACATTGGCCGATTTAGCCCATGCCTCACATAAGCGTATCGTCGAGAAAATAAAGAAAGGACTCAATCCGCCTATTCAGAGCCGTGTTTTACATACAGCACCACATCACGATGATATTGAACTGGCATATTTCCCACTTTTACACCATTTGGTACGCTCCGAACATAATGATAATCATTTTGTGTATTGCACCAGTGGATTTACATCGGTAACAAATGAATATATAAATGCTAACATGAAATCATTGAAAGAACTGATTGCCACTACAAAGATTTAAAAATACCTCTACACTAAACGGCTATTCGGACAAGATGGTTATTGGGATGATATTACCGGTGGATTGAATGCCATAGCCCGTAAAAATAAGCAAGAACAAGATATCTATATCGCTTGTCGACTGGCTCGTCATTTGGTAAAATGGCTTAAGCTAAAAACAGTGTATGAACTTATTCCTACCATTAATCAAACGATAGAATACCTGACTGCCGTTGACCCTGGAAAAAGGGAAACTGAACTTCTTCAAAAAATCAAAGGTTGGACACGTGAATACGAAGCTGAATTGGTATGGGCACATTTTGGTATAGGGCTTGATCACGTATCACATTTGGATTTGCAATTTTACACAGGAGATATTTTTGTGGAATATCCTGACCCTGAGCGCGATGTAAAACCAATTCTGGATTTATTGGAAAAAGTACGACCAAACATAGTTTCTCTCGCACTTGACCCTGAAGGTAGTGGACCTGATACTCATTTCAAAACATTAATTGCAATTTCCAACGCATTAGAAAAATACGTTGAAAAATATAGAGATACTGATTTGAAAATATGGGGTTACCGCAATATTTGGTCTAAATTTCATATCAGCGATGTGAGTATGATTGTTCCTGTGTCACTAAACTCGTTTGCTGTACTTGACAATATGTTCAACAATTGTTTTGTGAGTCAGAAATCAGCGTCATTTCCAAGTTATGAATACGAAGGTCCATTTAGCGATTTAGCACAGAGAATATGGGTTGAACAGCATGAACAACTGACCATCTTGTTTGGCAAAGAATTTTTCTACGACAGCACTCTGCCTTTATTGAAACGTTCGTATGGTGCTATTTACCTGAAAGAAATGACTTATAAAGAATTCTGTGGCGAAATCGAGTTTATCAAAGGAATGATTGATAACAAAAAAGGATTGAAGGAATTGAAATAACTAATTGGAATAATTACACATGATGAACCTTAGAAATTATATTCATAATCAACTAACTAAAACAATAAATCATTCATATATTGTTTTGTATTGTTTATTGATTTTTTCGATGAGTACTTTTAGTCAATCTCCACGGAATTTGCTTCAAAATATAGCCTCTAAGTTTTCTGACTCACAATTATTAAATAAAGATTTCAAGCCCTACGCTTCCTATCATGACCGCGAATTCTGGAATTCATTACCCAGCGAAATAAAAGAAAAATGTATTATAGCAGCTGAAAAAAGCACTGAATATGTTTTTGGAACTGTTTCTATGACTTCATTCCTCGACTATAAACGAACGGGAAGCCGAACGGAAAGCGAGAAATATTATAACGACCGAAATGATAATCTCCGAAATCTCGTGCTTGGTGAATTGGTCGAAGGGAAAGGACGGTTTATGGATGCGATACTGAATGGCACCTGGTCCATTTGTGAACAAACTTATTGGGGAGTTTCGGCTCATTTAGCAGCTCAGAAGGCTGGAATTGGTGTCCCCGACGTGAATGAACCGACAATTGATCTGGTTTCGGGCGAAATGGCCAATTTACTTGCATGGACATACTACTTTTTTCACGCTGAATTTGATAAAACGTCTCCTTTGATTAATCAGCGTATTAAACAGGAAATTGACAGAAAAATAATCCAGCCCTACCTCTTACGAAATGATTTTTGGTGGCAGGCCACTAAACCCGGAGTTATGGTGAACAACTGGAATCCGTGGTGCAATTTCAATGTGTTGACAGCAACCTTTTTGACTTCAGACGATTACGATTTAAAGGTCAGATTGCTACGAAAAACCATGACATCCGTCGACCAGTTTATCAATTATTATAAAAACGATGGTGGCTGTGAAGAAGGACCAACGTATTGGGATCATGCAGCCGG
>CAIKVR010000319.1 GCA_903830915.1 uncultured Bacteroidales bacterium | reverse complement strand
GATTGTATAGAATTCTGATCGGTTACATTCCAGTATTTATGAAAGCTGTACGCCATGTTTTCATCCCAGGCAGGCGTGAGTCCGGTAAAGTCACCAGCCCAACTGTTGCCTTCGATATAGATAATATGATTGGTATCCGTTGTTCGTATTGCATTGGTAATTCGTACAAATAAATCATGCAGTTGCAGATTGGCAGGCTGCATGGCTGTATAATTGGTTTCGTTTATCAGGTCATACCCACCAATATAAGATTGGTTTGCATAGCGGGTAGCAATGTTTTTCCATATTTGAACCAAGGTATCCTGATTGGCTGTGCTGGTCCATAAATAAGGTTTGGTAGCATCACGGTCGGCAATGCCCGTATCATCGCCCTGACCGCCCGGAGTGGCATGCATATCGAGTATCAGGTACACTTTGTTTGGAGTTGACCATTTTAGCAGGCTGTCAATCAACCGGAATCCTTCATCGTTCTGCGGATCGTTGGCAAAACATCGCCTGAACAGATTATAGTGCATTGGAACCCGTATGGAATTAAAACCCCAGGCAGCAATTGAATCAACATCCCGTTGCTGTACGAAATTAGTACGCCAGTTCGTATAGAATTTCTCCACTTCTATGTTTCCAATCAAAGCAGCCAGTTTTGCTTTAAGGGCATGCTGTGTATAATAATTCCCGCTATTGCCAAACATATAACCTTCCTGCACCATCCAGCCACCAATGCCTATGCCGTGTAATATAAACTCTTTGTTATTGCCATCCACAATGGTTGTTCCACTCCGATGTAAATATCCCTGTGCAAAAGTAAAAGTCTGAAAACAGAAAATAATGAGAATCAGAAATGGTAATTTTTTCATATCGATTTATTAATTCAAGGATGGCACTTACTAATTTGCTGTGTAAAACTAACACTAAAATCTTATACCACCCAATGAATCAGTTTGAAAATGATTGAAAGAAATTATTCTGAAGAGTAATGTAGTCAAAATGAACAGCCAGATTAAAAACAACCGCTCAGCTTGCCATCAGTCAGGGTAACTGTACTGTCGGAGAGTTGGGAATTCTTATAAAGATTTCCATTGTTGTCCGGTAAAGTCGGAATATTATTTTAAATGCTATTTTCATGGCTTTAGAGCCATACTTTTGCTATTTTTTCAAATATAAGCCCCCTGAACCGGAAAAAGTGTAGTTTGAGGGTTGTTTTTAAGTAAACGTTCACGTTCTTTTTCTTCTGCTATTCGTTTACGCCAAGTTCTTTCCGGGTCTTCAAAGAATGCATATGCATTAATGTAACTCATTAGTTGGTGTCTTATAATTGACATCATGTTTGAGAATGCCCATTGCTTTTTGATTTTGCTTCTGAGTATAGTCAAAAGCAGATTTGCTATCATTACCGCCCATATTTGAATGATTATTGCATTCTCATTATCGCCCAAGAAGTATTTCAATGGAAAATTCTGTTTTAATTGTTTGAAAAGAAGCTCTATTTGCCATCTTTTCTTATAAATCAATGCAATTTCTTCTGCTGACAAATCAAAATTATTGGTTATAAACTCGAAAACTCGCCCATTTTCATCATCCCAAAATGCTATTCTCCTTGATTTGTGCTTTAATTCTTTGTTTTTACCGTACGAAAGTTCTATTTCTTCATCTTTCAGGACGCCTGGATGTGCATCATCGGGTATATCGAACTCTTGTTTAGCCTTATAAAGCGCATTATCCTTTAATCGAGTCACATACCATATTACATATTCCGGTGATACCCGTTCACGTTTTCCGGTGATGTCCGTTCACTGTTTGTTCAAAAACGATTAGGCATATGTAAAATTAATACTTTTTTCTTAGACTTTCTCCATTTAATT
>CAIKVR010000318.1 GCA_903830915.1 uncultured Bacteroidales bacterium | reverse complement strand
TCGTGACCTCCGGGTTATGAATCCGACGCTCTAACCAACTGAGCTATCCCGCCATTTTTTTAAAAGCGAGTGCAAAGATAGCTATTTTGCCTCACCCGACAAACTTTTCAACTGAAAAATTCAGTTTTTGAGCCTATCTATTATTTAATTATTTGAAAATTAGAATGCTTACTACTTGTCGCTTACTTTTTACTGCATACTGCTTACTGCTTACTGTTACTAAAAAATAGGTTTCATTCCCAAATTCCACATCACAAACGACCACATATCGGCTTGTGCATCAATCGCTTTTCCAACTGGTTTGCCCGCTCCATGTCCGGCTTTAGAGTCAATTCGAATCAATGCCGGCTTTGTTCCTTCCTTATTTTCCTGCAAAGTGGCAGCAAATTTAAAGGAATGTGCCGGCACAACACGGTCGTCGTGATCGCCGGTCATAACAAGCGTGGCAGGATATTTTACACCAGGTTTTATATTGTGAAGCGGCGAATATCCTTTCAGGTATTCAAACATCTCCTTGCTTTCAGCACTGTTTCCGTAATCGCTCGTCCACGACCAGCCAATGGTAAACAAATGATACCGCAACATATCGAGCACACCCACTTCGGGAACAGCTACTGCATATAAATCGGGACGTTGAGTCATGCACGCACCAACCAGTAAACCACCGTTAGAGCCGCCATCAATAGCCAGTTTGGAAGAATTGCTGTATCCTTTAGCAATGAGATATTCAGCTGCCGCGATAAAATCGTCGAATACATTTTGCTTTTTCAGTTTAGTTCCGGCTAAATGCCACGCTTCACCATATTCGCCACCACCACGGATATTGGCTACACAATAAATACCTCCATTTTCGAGAAAAGGAACACGGGCAATGCTGAAAGTTGGATTCAGACTGATATTGAAACCACCGTAACCGTAAAGCATTAGTGGATTTTTTCCATCTTTCTTCATGCCTTTTTTATAAATAATTGACATGGGTACTTTTGTGCCATCTTTGCTGGTATAGAAAACCTGCTCCGAAACATAATCTGCCGGATTGAACGACGCTCCGGATTTTCTAAATACTTCCGTTTTATTTTTAGCAATATCAAAGCGATAGATAGTGGGTGGATAAGTGTAGGATGTAAACACATAAAATGCTTCGTTATCGTCTTTATCGCCCGAAAAACTGCTCAGCGAGCCAATCGCAGGCAATTTAACTTCATACAGTTTCTTTCCTGTCAAATCAAAACAGTATGCATGATTGCTGGCATCTTTCATATATTCTGCCAAAATTTTACCGCCGATAATCGTAGAGCTTTCCAGCACATTAGTCATTTCGGGAATTATCTCTTTCCAGTTTTCGCGGGCAGGTTTCGTTACATCAACTTCCAACAAACGACTTTTCGGAGCTTTCCAGTTGGTCAATATATACAATTTGCCATTCACATGGTCAACAACCGAATAATCGTTATCAAAACCAGCGGCAAGTTCTGTAAAATCCGATTCAGATTTGCTCAAATCTTTCATCAACAAACCGTTTCCGCTAGTGGTTTCGGCAATTGAAATAAATAAAAATTGTTCATCGTCTGTCAGGCTGGCATAACATTCCCGCAAGGGGTGCTGTTTATCTTCGTAAATCAATTTATCCTGACTTTGCACCTGCCCCACGGTATGATAATAAACTTTTTCGTATTCATTTTTCACCGAATACTCTTTTCCTGCTTCAGGTGCATCATACGCACTGTAATAAAATCCGTTTCCCTGCCAGGAGATTTCGGAGGACTTTGACCATTTGATATGATCGGACAATAACTGCTTCGAAGCAACATCCATCACAAAAATCTCGTTCCAGTCGGAACCACTACGGGCAATGGAATAACCCATATATTTTCCATCCTTCGAAAAGGCAAAGTGTGACAAAGCAGCTGTTCCGTCAGCAGAAAGCGTATTTGGATCAAGTAAAATTTCGGGTTCTGACTGAAGGGTTTTTAAACGGTAAAGTACACTCTGATTTTGCAGTCCATTATTTTTCAGAAAGAAATACTGGCCATTCTTTTTGAAGGGTGAGCCATATTTGGGGTAATTCATCAGAGTTGTCAAACGTTTTTTCAAGTCATTTCTGAAAGGAATCTGAGCCAGATAGTCATTTGTAACCTTGTTTTGCGCCTTCACCCAGGCTGATGTGGCTTTGGAAGTATCATTCTCCAGCCAGCGGTAAGGTTCATCTACTTTTACACCAAAATAAGTGTCAACAACATTTTCTTTTGCTGTTTTAGGATAAGTAATTTGTGAATCGCAGTAATTGGAAAGTGAAATCATGCTGAGAAAAATTGAAATAATACGTTTCATATAATTATGTATTTAAGAGTTCTGTAACCCAAGTTCTTTTGCCACTTGCATCATATATGCTTTGGCAGCTTCATATTCGTTTGGAATAATACCATCCAAAATGGCATCCTTTATTCGCATTTTTATATCGCCTACAATAGCCGATGCAGGCAGATTGAAGGTTTCCATAATTTCCTGCCCGCTGACAGGTGGCTGAAAATTACGGACGCGGTCTTTTTCTTCAATTTCTTTTAGTTTCTGACGAACCAACTGAAAATTGGAACGAAATTTCTTAACTTTTTCGGGATTTTTCGACGTGATATCGGCTTCGCACAACTGCATCAGGTCATCAATATCGTCACCTGCCTCGAACAACAAACGACGAATGGCCGAATCGGTAATTTCTTCCTCACTCAGGGCAATGGGACGCATGTGAAGCGTTACCATTTTCTGCACATACTTCATCTTGTCATTGGTAGGCAATTTCATTCTGCGGAAAATTTCCGGAATCATTTTTTCACCAATGAAATTATGGTTGTAGAATGTCCAGCCCAATCGTGCATCGAATTTCTTAGTACGCGGTTTGCCAATATCGTGGAGCAATGCCGCCCATCTGAGCCACAGATTATCTGTGTGTGCGCATAAATTATCCAGCACAGCCAGCGTATGATAAAAATTGTCCTTATGCCCTACTCCATCTTTAGTTTCAGCACCTTTCAATGCCAATACTTCAGGGAAAATAAGCTCAAGCAAACCTGTCTTTTCAAGCAAAATAAATCCAACAGACGGTTTACGCGACATCATAATTTTATTTAGTTCATTGGCAATTCGCTCTTTGGAAATGATTTCAATACGATCCTTATTTCGTGTAATAGCGTCAAATGTACCGGTTTCGAGGAAAAATCCAAGTTGAGCTGAAAAACGAATACCGCGCATCATACGCAGTGGGTCATCCGAAAATGTGATATCGGGATTCAAAGGGGTGCGTATAACAAAATTCTGCAGGTCTGCCAGTCCGCCAAAAGGATCAACCAACTCACCAAAACGATCCTTATTCAGGCAGATTGCCAGTGCATTCATTGTAAAATCCCTTCGGTTCTGGTCATCTTCCAGTGTTCCATCTTCCACAATCGGGTTGCGGGAATCATGCTGATACGACTCACGACGCGCACCTACAAACTCAACTTCCAACTCATTTAATTTTACCTGTGCCGTACCATACGTTTTGAAAACAGTCAGTTTTGCACGCTTTCCTAATTTTTCAGATACAAGCTGAGCCAGGTCAATACCGCTTCCCACCACCACCACATCAATATCTTTTGATGGACGCTTCAAAAAAATATCGCGTACATAACCACCTATAACGTAACATTCCTGCTGCAATTCATCAGCGGCTTCCGAAATTATTGTAAATATCTTATCCTTTAAATGCTCCTTCATTTTTAATCATCCTGAATTAACGAACAAAAGTAATTGAATTTATTTAAACAACCATAAGCTGAAATGTTTCATTTCTTATCAAAATAAATCTCCCGCAAATTCTGCAAATAAACACAAACTTTAAAATCTGTATGTATCGGCGGAATTTGCGGGAGAAAATTAAGTGATAAATTTGTTTATTTTTTCTCTACAGGTTTTGATTTCTTAGTTTTCAATTTTGCCACCTCATCCTCTAGTCGTTCAATTTCTTGTTCCTGATGATTGATGGTCTTAAGAAGTTCGTTAAGTTCTTCGTTTTCAATAGTCGAAGGATATTGTGCTTCCACCCTATCCAGAAAATCTGCCAATACATTCATATAATTCATAAATGCCTCATAAGGTGTTTCATAATTTGTTCCATGCGGATCTTTATGACTCATGTAACGGAAATGTTCTGTTGATTGAAGAATCAACCAGTCGAGTAACAATGGTTTATCAGTGCATAAGCGAACACGTTCACCTACTGCATATAATTTATTCAGGGCTTCCTGCTGAAGGTCATTACCTGTCCATGGTGTCAGGTCTTTATCATTCCCCACCCAACTTATGGGATAAGGAACAGATAATGCACCTGCAGAATCAGCTTTTTTGGTAATTTCAGATGGCAATACAAAACTCATTTGTTGTTCCATAGCATGATAAGGAAGTGCTTTCAGGAAATCAAAAATTCCAGTGTATGCTGGTTGAATCATTCCAAATACTTCATATCCCATTCCCAGGTTAATCACATTCTCACCTTCTGGAAGTGCAGAAATCCAACTGACGAACTTTTCAGCCGTGAGCGAAAGACTGCTAAAACGGAAAGCCATGTCATCGCTCAATTTGTAGTTTCGAACCAGTAATTTCAATTTTGATATATAGGAATGATTATATACATAATTCGGACTTTTCCAACCCATAATGTGTTTTGCTTCATCAATCATCATGGTTTTATAGCCCATCTTAGAAACTAGTTCACCAATTTCGTCCGAGTAAATCAACTCCGCATTGAAAAATGCAGTTGGTTTTTTGCCGAAAAGTGCCTCAATCTTCGATGAATGCATTTTTACCTGACGCACAAATTCATCCCCTTCAAATACTGATGCAAGCGAATGTGCATAAGGTTCAGCCAAAAACTCAATACTTCCGGTTGCTGCCAGTTCTTTAAAACTGTCAATCACTTCAGGAGCATATTGTTCGAAAAGTTCTAGTGTGATTCCAGAAATTGAAAAAGCACATTTAAACTTCCCGTTCGAACTTCGTATCATTTCGGCAATCGTGCGGTTAGCCTGTAGGTATGAATGTTCAACAAGATTATTTACACGGTCGCTTGTCTGAAACTCATCATAATAATAATGGTCATTCCCGATATCAAAAAAACGATACCTTTTCAGGCGGAATGGTGTATGAATCTGAAAATAAAAGCAAATGTTTCTCATATTATATAGATATTTGTCCCGCCTTCAGCGTGACGATATTAATTTCTTGTTATTTACTTCGTGTTGTTGATTGGTTGATAAATATAAGTTTACTGCCTACTGCTTACTGCTTACTGCTTACTGCTTACTACTTACTGCCTACTGCTTTATAGTACGCTATCATAAATCCTACGTACTTTCAAACCGGCATCGTACCACTTAATATTGTTTACTTCTTCGAGTCCTAATTTGCTCAGACTTTCAAACATTGCCGGGTTTTTTACAATGGCATAAATAGCATCGGCCATGGCATCTATATCCCAGTAATCAGTTTTTATTGCGTGAGTCAGAATTTCTGCACAACCTGATTGTTTCGAAATAATCGACGGTGTACCAACCTGCATAGCTTCTAAGGGCGAAATACCAAAAGGCTCCGAAACGGACGGCATGATATATACATCACTTTCGGCAAGCATTTCGTGAACCTGACGACCTTTCAAAAAACCTGTAAAATGAAATTTATCTGCTATACCACGTTTGGCAACAAGATCTATCATGGCATTCATCATATCTCCGCTACCTGCCATTACAAACCTTACTCCTTTGGTACGTTGCAATACACTGTGAGCAGCCTCAACAAAATATTCCGGACCTTTCTGCATGGTAATTCTACCAAGAAAAGTTATTACTTTATCTTTACGGGGCGTTTTTTTGAACAAATCTACATCGGGTAATGGTTCAACTGCATTATGTACAGTCGTTACCTTTCTGGGATCCTGATGATATTTTTCTATGACAATACGGCGAGTCAAATCACTCACCGTCATAATATGGTCTGCCATATCCATCCCACGCCTTTCAATGCCGTAAACGGTAGGATTCACCTGTCCCCGACTGCGGTCGAAATCAGTTGCATGAACATGAATAACAAGTGGTTTACCACTAATTTGCTTTGCAAATACACCTGCAGGATAAGTCAACCAATCGTGAGAGTGAATAATATCAAACTCAACCCTATTTGCCAACACGCTTGCAACAGCCTCATAATTAGAAATTTCTTCAATAAGATTATCCGGGTAACGACCTGAAAAATCGATACAACCCAAATCATTGGTATGAATCCTACGGTAATCATATTTAATACCTTCCCGCAACCAAAAATACTCATCGGGATGCATCATTGAACCAATGCGAAGATTCACATGATCCCAACTATTTTCTTTTCTAACTACAGGTACATTACAAGCTCCGATAATTTTCAGAAAACTCTGATCTTCATCGCCATGTGGTTTTGGGATTACAAAAGTCAATTCCATATCCTCCTGCATAGCCATTCCACGAGTCAAACCGTAACTTGCTGTACCTAAACCTCCTAAAATATGGGGCGGAAATTCCCAACCAAACATTAATGCCTTCATATCTTATCCGTTTTCATATTTTTTCAACATATCATATACTCTCAACACTTCGGCTACACTCATGGCAAATGACATTCCACCATGTCCTTTGTAGGGGGGATTTCCGTCAAATAACTCAGGTAATGTACCAATGCAAAGTTCACTCATCTCAGCTTCAAAGCCCACCATCATTCTTTCTATAAATGATTTACCACTTTGTTTATACACTTTGAGATAAGCAGCAGTAAAAGCACCAAAGGTACATGGCCAAACCGGTCCGTTGTGATAATTACGATCACGTTCAAGTTGCCCTCCAATATAAGTTGGTCGGTAAAACCCACTCTTCGGACTCAGTGAACGAAGTCCTTTAGGAGTGAGTAATTCCTTTGTAGTTATATCCAACACTGATTTCTGCTGCTGTTTATTCAAGGGAGAATGTTTCAACGCAACTGCCATAATCATATTCGGACGCACCTCCCAATCGTTGTAATTTCCATCCACATAATCGTAAAGATAAGTTCCGTTCCAAAATGTCTGAACAAATGCCTCACGAGCCATTTCGGCCTGATAATCAAGCAAATCAGCCGCATGTTCTTTACCAACCTGACGGTTCAACTCAGCTGTAAATTTCATAGCATTATACCATAATGCATTAATTTCTACCACATAACCGGTACGTGGAGTAATCGGTCGACCGTTTTCCATTGCATTCATCCATGTAGCGGGCTTTTCTGTTCCGTTTACATACAATAGACCATTGTTATGAAGAAATAGATTCGGGTGGTTTTGTTTTCGGATGAAATTTATAATATTTGTTGCCAGTGTTTCGTAACGTTCTGAAGCTTCCTCTAAAGATTTGTAAAGAGAAAATTGCTGTAAAACCCATATAAACCATAACAGCACATCGGGGTCATCAATTGCCTTGATTTTAAATCCGGTACGTTTTCCGGCAAGAAATTTTTCAATTTCTTCAATTGAGGTATTCATTATTGCTTCGAAATAATCCATGCGATCAATTGTAAGTGTACAGCCTGGAATTGAAACAAACTGATCTCGGGCACGAGCACCAAACCACGGATATCCAGCCAAAAGATAGGTTTTATCTCCCACTCTTTTATAGAATTGCTGTGCTGAGTTTTTTAGACTGCTGAACATATCTACACGGTGAATTCTTCTACCTAGTTCTTCATCCCACAATACTTTTAGCTTTTTGGTGGAAACCGGAGTAATACCCGCAGAAAATATCACAGATTCTCCTTTTTTCATAGGTAATTCAAAATATCCCGGTACCAACAAATCTTCACGATAATCATAACCACGTTCCTGTTCCTTATAATACTCAATATTCTTATACCAGTCCGGATTATGCTGATAGCTTACTTTTTTAGAAAACTGCATGCATAACTCAGGATAGTTCTCATACATTTGCATGGAAATTCCGTCCTGTAATACTTTAAAAGTTGAATCCGCATTGGCATTTTCGCAGGTAAGTTCATTTACACTTCGGAAAGCCAAAAAAGGCTTAAATCTGAGTAAGGTTGGAGAGTGCGCCTCCATTAATGTATATTTTATCAATACACGCGGCTCAAACGACACTAACAACCGCTCCTTTGATAAAATAACTCCACCAACACGATACACCGTTCGGGATATTACCTCGCAATCGAACTGCCGAATGTATTTATGACCATTCGGACTGAAATTATTACCTTCGTATCTGTGAATTCCAAGATTAAACTCTGCCCCATGTTGAACAACAGTTTCGTCAAGAGATGAAAGTAAAACATGATTCGAATCGTCAATCTCAGGTAACGGCAACACTAACTGACCATGGTATTTTCGGGTATTACAATCTATTAGCGTTGTGCTGTTATATGCACCGGCACGGTTTGTTCGAATCATCTCCTTGGACAGTGATTTTTCGAGATTTATTAGCAATGTCTTGTCAAAATTGAGATAACTCATATATTAATACAAAAAAGTTTCATTTCTCCTTTATCGACCGCAATATACAAAAAAAACTGTCAATAATCCAATCCTTTTCAAGCATTAATTTTATATTTTCTACATATTTTTTTTTTGCAAATTTATAACTGTTTGATTTTTTGATTTTTAGTTTGATTGACAAAAAAAATGAATATACTTTTAAAAAAAAATTAGGCAAAAATATACTTTTAAAACTTTTTCTTCGTTTAGTTATCAAAGAATTTGTAATTTTGTGTCAGAAATCGACATAGCAAATGGATGAGACACCTGAAAGTTCAGGAGATAAACGACAACTGATAAATGCTATTTTTATCCCTGGTATTATCGTGATATTCATGATAATATCTTTTTTGTTTGAAAAAGGGATGAATTTGGATTTTCATTACGCAGGGGTATTTCCAAGAAAATTTGAAAATATCTGGGGTATATTTACCCTTGTTTTTGTTCATGGAAATCTGGATCACCTTTTTAACAATATTCTTTCATTCTTTATTCTTGGAAGTTTTTTGTTTTATTTTTACAGACAAATAGCTCCAAAAGTGTTGATAATATTATACATTTGCAGCGGTTTTGTTTTATGGCTCATCGGGCGTGATTGTTGGCATATCGGTGCAAGCGGATTAATTTATTCGCTTGCTTTTTTTCTGTTTTTCAGTGGGTTATTCAGAAAACACATACCTTTAATTGCTGTTTCATTAATAGTTACCCTTATTTACGGTAGTTTGGTTTGGCATATTTTCCCGTGGCAGATTCACGACCCGGTTTCTTGGGAAGGACATTTAGCGGGTGGTATTTCAGGAACTATACTTTCAGTTTATTTAAAGAACAAGCCACCACAGAGACCGAGTGTAGTGTGGAACGATGACGAAAATGATAATATAATTTTCTACGAGGAGGAAGAAGAGCAAAAACAAGATAACCAAATAATAGAAATCAATAAATCAATTTTTTCAAAATAAAAATTCACATGGAAAAAAAAGACAACAAAGAAATTAACTTGTTACAGTTAGTTGAAATTTTAATTAATTGGGTAATATCATCCATATTGACTGTAATACGATTTTTGGGACATCTTACACAATTGCTTTACCGTCATATAATAATAACGAGTATCATTTTAATTGTATGCGTGGGAGGTGGATTATATTATAGTCGTCCAGAAGTCAGAGAGTACAAAGCAGAAGCTCTTGGATTAGTTTTCGGCAATGATGTTCAAACTATCAGAGAAGTTAGCCGTCAGTTGGAAAATGCTTCTGGTATTAATCAACAAATCTCGTTTGCTAGCAAATTAAATTTACCTGACAGTATTGCGAATAACATTTTATCGTTCAATTCATACTACGTAATTGAGTACATAAAGGATCATATTGCAGTAGCAGTTGACTTTACTGACAATTTTTCACAAAAAGATACCATGTACATGAAAATGCGTGACAGAGTATATTTTAGGCTAAAGGTAAAAAATATAAATCAGGTGCCTGTTATTCAAAAAGCCATTGTTAACTATTTCAATAGTAACACTTTAATTCAAACACATTTCCAAAACGGTCGTAAACAAATATCCGATCAAATAAATATTTCCAAAAAAGAACTTCTGCGAATTGACAGTTTGGCTAAAATTAATTATTTTAAGGATAATAATGAACAGTTACGGTTTGACAAAAATAAACTGGTTGTTGGCGAGCAACAGAAACAACTTTTTTATGGAGATTTACTTAAACTTCAAGAATTACTTTCAGGTGCTGAAAGTACTTTGATAAACTTTAAACAACCATTAGAAATACCTTCAGGATTTGCTGTGAATCCGACACCCTTAAATGGACCAATGAAATATAGTCTTTATGGATTATTTATTGGATTAATAATAAGTCTGATAATTACAGGATTACTTGAAAACCTGAATAAAATCAATATTTATCTAAAAATTAAAGATTAAACCTTTTTTTGAATGAAAAAGATTTTACTTTCAATTCTCCTTTTCTTTGCATTTACCACTTCTTATACTCAGGTAAAACCGGGTGAAAAATTAGTTTATGCAGCATCATATAATATGAGTGGTTTGATGACTCAATTAGCTCAGGTTACAATGCAAGCTGATTTAGTTAAAACATCAAATAAGAGCTTTCTTCATTTAAGTTGGGAGGCTGCAACTTTCAGTAAATGGGATTCATATTTCAAAATTCGGGATTTATATGAAACTTATTTGGATGAAATGACATTAAAACCAGGATTATTTAAACGAAGCACTTTTGAGGGTGGCTACTCTATTACTCAGAAATACATCTATAGTTCTGATGGTAAATCAATTAATGGCACATCCAAAATACAGAAAAGACCTGAAACAAAAAAAACTTTTGCTATTGGTAGTTCGTCACAGGATATTATTTCGTTGGTTTATAAGCTCAGAACTATTAATTTTGGCAAATTCAAATCTGGTCAAAGTATTATACTTAATTTGATATTTGATGAGAAAGAATATCCTGTTTCTATAAAATTCATGGGAAAGGAAACGGTTCTGGCAGGAAATTTGGGACGAAAAGAATGTAATATTCTATCAATTGGAGCCAAAACAGACAGATTAAGAGGAAAAGATAAAAATCTCATTTGGTTAACCGATGATTCTAAAAGAATTCCTGTTTTAGTTCGTTTCAGTATTCCTGTTGGAACAGGTCAAATAGCTTTATCAACAGCTTCAGGCATTTAACAAGATTATACAGATGAGAAAGTTTTTTTTAATAACAGCTATTGTTTTCACAGTATTGGGAATTGCTTTTACCATTCTACCATTAGGTACAATAGCAATGCTTCCTGTTGCTTTTGCCATCATATTCAGTTTACTTGCATTCTACAAATCAACTGCTTTATTAAAAAAGTTACCGCGATTATTTTTGATAATTTCAGCAACAACCTTGTTGATTATAATTGGAAAATCAGTATTAATTAAAGATAGGGTTGTAGCTGATAAACAGTTTGAAATTAAGAAAGAAGAATCGAAAAAAGAAGATATCAAAGATTTGGAAGGACTTTAATTCTTATTTCAAAACAAGATTTACGATATCATTAAATTTATTGTGAGCTTCAATCAATTGTACTGATTGAAGCTTTTCTATTTGTTTGAAACGAATTTTTGCGCCTAATTTAATTGTTTTCCTATACCAACTTAATGCCATTTTACCAATCGGATACTGAATCAGAAAAAATAACAAAACTATCCACCAGCTACTGCTCACAAAAAACGAAAAAAGCAATGTTTGAATTATATAAAAAAGCGGAAAAGTAATAATGCCTAAAACGTAATGTAACGAACTATAAAAACCGATAAATTCAGCTTTAAGAATATATTTTCTGATAAATACAGGGCTAAAAAAGGGAATAACATTCATTAAAAATCCTGTAAGAAAAACCGGAAATGTCAGAACGCAAAAACCAATTTCAAAAATCAAAGCTAACCATTTTAGCTCTTTATAACTAAATATCGAACATTTCATTTTTAACCTCTCCAATAAATCTGACAATTGAACTGTCAACTCACTTAATCTAACCATTTGGTCTGGGTTATTTTTTTCAATTAAAACGAGTCTTTCTGCAATCTTCTGTCGAGCCACATATCGGTTAAATGTATTATCCGATAGATTATAATTTTCCAAAGCCAATTCCTGAAGTATATCAACATTTGTTTCAAAACAGCCATAGTATTTGTTTGTCGTTGCTAAATTGAGCGTCAAAGCAGATAAATCTTCACTTAATTTATCCCGTATCTCATTCATTGCTTTTGCCGGATTTTCTGCAAATAATTTCATATATTCCGACACTTCTATTGGTTTTCCTATATTTATTATAATGTGTTTTTGTGATTTTATAATATCTCCATAATCAATTCCAATCGGAACGATTTTAACCCCGGGGATTTCAGCATATTTTTGTTGAGCTGCAAATGCAATTCTGAAAATACCCTTAACTAAAGGACGTAGTTTTCGTTCAATTTCCTGATTACCCTCTGGCATAATGCCAAGTGAGTTGTTATTGTGCAAAATCTCAATACATTCATCAAAAATCTTAGAATTATTTCCCAGGTTTTCAATCCCATCGCGCATTCTGAAAGCAGGCAGTATTTTAGCAAAGTTTAGAAATTGTGCCACTTTTCTATTTTTAAATATATCTGCTCTGGCCAAAAAAACCAAGACTTGATTACGAGGAACAATATAATGAACTGCCAATGCATCCATTAAAGCATTAACATGATTCGGCGCAAAAATGACTGGATATTTTTTAGGAATATTTTCCTGCCCAGTTACAATAAATTCACCGTAATACCTTCTAAACATGAACAAAACGTATCTTCTGCTCAAATTTAAGAGTAGTGGCATTCTATTTATATCACTCATACAAATCTATAATAAGTCAATGTTTATTGGTGTAGACTACGACGATGCCAGTAACTGGAGAGAGAAAGACCTGAAACAATATGCCAAATTCCCCACCATGCAACAATGAAAATCATTCCACCAATTTGCATCGTTGGCGGGAATATTTTAGGATTAAACAGTAGTAGTAATCCAAGACCCGAATTATGAATACCAGTTTCAATAGTAAGGGTGCGACGATTATAATCTGAGACCTTGAAAATAGTACCAATTGAAAATCCTGTTATAAGCGCCAGTGAATTGTGAATCAAAACTATAATGAAAATATAAAATATGTATTTGAGAAATAATGACCAGTTGTTAGCAAAGGCTAATACAATCATTGCAATAAAAAATATGAATGAGAGTGTTTGAATTGGTTTCTTTATCTTTTCTGTTGTCTTTGGGAAATTACGTGAAAATAATATACCGATAATGAGAGGGATACCCAATAAAATAAATACTGTTTCGAACATCTGCCAATTATCTATTGTCAGTGGTTTCAGAATATGTCCGGCATGATTACTGATATACTTTACATACAAACCTCCCCAAAAAGCAAAATTAAAAGGGGTGGTGAAAGTCGCTAAGATAGTACTGGTTGCAGTCAGACCTACAGCTAATTCTGTATTTGATTTTGAATAAGAAGACATGAAATTTGAGATATTACCACCGGGACATGCTGCTACCAAAATCATTCCCATTGCAACCGTAGGTGTAATGTACTGACTCAACGAAATAACAAGGAGAAATGTTATTGCTGGAAGTGCAATCATTTGAGAAAACAAACCTATTAACGGTAGTTTAGGTTGTTTAATTAATCGGGAAAATTGCCCCGGTTGAATGTTTAATGCTACTCCAAACATAACAAAACAGAGTACCACATTAATAGAATGCATACCTGCTGCAGAGAAATTTATTCTAATGGGGTCAAGTTGTTGTAATGCTTCATACATACTATTCGATGAGTTGTTTAAGATATTAGTTTGTATATAAATATTCTTATCACATAAAAAACGAATTACAAACTTACATAAAAATTGACTTTATCCAAACTAATACTCTGTTTTTAATTAATTCAAAACGAATTTATTAGCTTTAGTAAATTTAATATCATGAAATATAATTGAATATTTATAATAAATAATCCAATTTTGGTAAGAATAAATCTTTTAATTTACTAGTTATATCTTCAAATTTGCAGAAAACAATGCATTAATTTATTAATTTATGTGAATTAATCCTGTCTAAAAGTTAAAGTACTGGAATTAAAATATGGCTAAACAATACAATTTTATGCTTAAAGAAACTACAACATGCCAATAAATGGAATTATTTTTTTTTCTTGTAAAAACATATACAACTTAATTGGAAGTATTTTACCGGATATTTAACAAACCATCCGTTCAAACTAATTATATATCTGATTTACTGAAGATTATTAAGTGTTGAAATTTATGCTTTAAAATAAGTATTTTCAAAATCAACTTAATTAATAATTAAACAAGCATTTAATGTCAATTTTTTATTACATATTGAAGTAATTATTACTACATATAAAGATATTTTATCGATTATCTTTTTTTTCATAACTTTGAACCATTAGATTTAAAGAACGAAACAAAAACCAATTAAAAAAATACTATTATGAAAACATTTATTAGAAACAATTTTGTACAAACTGCTTTAATTCTTTTTTCAAGTTACATGTTTATTTTATGTGTTATTGAACTATTGCAAAAATAATAAGGTTTTTACTTAATCCCACAAAAAAAGGTGATTACAATTGTGATCACCTTTTTTATTATTGTTTCTTTAATCATTTATTCACTATATAATTCACAATCCATTCTCCAACTTCTGTAGTAGAATATGCTTTTCCATTATTAGCAATATCCTCAGTAACAATGCCGGCTTCCATACTTGCTGCAACAGCTTCACGAATTAATGCACCCTCATTCATCATTCCAAAAGCATATTCAAACATAAGAGCAGCAGAAAGTATTGTAGCTAATGGGTTTGCAATATTTTTTCCAGCTGCCTGAGGATAAGAGCCATGTATCGGTTCGAAAACAGAAGTGTGAATACCAATAGATGCTGAGGGTAACATACCAAGCGAACCTGTAATTACAGAGGCTTCATCAGTAAGAATATCACCAAAAAGATTTTCTGTTACTAATACATCAAAACTTTTAGGCCACTGGATTATACGCATAGCAGCATTATCTAC
This sequence comes from uncultured Bacteroidales bacterium, assembly GCA_903830915.1. Classification (GTDB taxonomy): domain Bacteria; phylum Bacteroidota; class Bacteroidia; order Bacteroidales; family Paludibacteraceae; genus Paludibacter. The sequence continues at coordinate 779 of CAIKVR010000318.1, read as the reverse complement.
AAACATAAATTCAGTTTCAATATCGGGATACTGAGGTGCTATTTCCTGACCAATCTGGCGCCATAAACGGGAAGTAGCTAATACGTTGGCTTTATCTACAATTGTAACTTTTTTATTACGCTTAGCTGCATATTTATAAGCTAAATGAAGAATACGTTCAACTTCCTCACGCGTATAAACACATGTATCATAGGCAGTATTTCCATCTTCTGATCTTCCTTGAGGTCGACCGAAATACATTCCACCTGTAAGTTCACGGATACACATAAAATCAGCACCATCAACCAAATCTGCACGAAGCGGTGATTTGTGTATTAAAGATTGAAAGGTAGTTACTGGACGTATATTAGCATATAAACCCAAATCTTTTCTCATTTTCAACAAACCTTGCTCTGGACGAACCTTTGCCGATGGATTATTGTCATATTTGGGATCACCAATTGCACCAAAAAGCACAGCATCTGAATCCATACAAAGGTCGTGAGTTTTCTTAGGATAAGGCTCACCCACTGCATCGATAGCGCATGCACCTACAATTCCATACTCATAGGATAATTCATAATCAAACTTTTTACAAATAGCCATTGTTATTTTTAAACCTTGTTCAATGATTTCCGGCCCAATACCATCTCCGGGAAGAACTGCAATCTTTAATTTTTTCATTTTATTTTCGCATTTATTTATATTATTTTGATAAATATCCATATTTCAATATAAATTTATTATTTTTGTGCATCTATATACTGACACAACAAAAAATAAACAACCTTAAAATATTC
>CAIKVR010000317.1 GCA_903830915.1 uncultured Bacteroidales bacterium | reverse complement strand
TGGCCATTCCCAAACTTCCACGCTCCAAAATGTGATGTTACAGCTCGTCAGCCAAATTCAGTTCCTTATATTCATGCAGATTACTTGAAAACCTGGGCACAAATGGAAAGTCTGGTTGAAATGGGTTTTGTAAAAAATATTGGAACATCCAACGTGACTATTCCTAAGATGAAACTGATTTTGCGCGATTGCAAAATTAAACCGGTATTGAACGAAATGGAAATTCACCCTCACTTTCAACAACCTGAATTGTATAAATTCATGAAAGATAATGGCGTGGAAGTGATTGGCTATAGCCCGATTGGCTCACCCGGTCGTCCTGAACGCGATAAAACTCCGGAAGATACTGTTGACATGGAAGATCCAATTATTGTTGCTATTGCTGAACGACTTGGGGTTCATCCGGCCCTTGTTTGTCTGAAGTGGGCAGTGCAACGTGGGCAAATCACCATTCCATTTTCGGTAAAAACAGATAAAATGTACAACAACCTGAAGGGAATTACTGAAGGTCCGTTGACCGAAGAAGAAATGGTGGCTGTTTCTAAAATTGACAAATGTTGTCGATTGATAAAAGGGCAGGTTTTCTTGTGGGAATCAGCGAAAAGTTGGGAAGATCTTTGGGATTTGAATGGGGAAATAACGAAGTAATTTTTTATCTTCCATAAAATTACTCAATAATTGTGATTTCATGGAAGAAATTCATTGATCTAAATAAGTTAATGACTTAAATTTCCCTCTTTCTCCAATTTCCTTTTAGTAAATAGAAGTAACCTAATCCACCAATTATTGTCCAATATACAAATTCAGACATCCAAACCACAGCCACAGGATAGGGGTGAATTATGGCTGTGTAGTAAACAAAGCTAAGATAGAAAAACAGAGTCAAAAACTCTATTACAAAAGCAGTTCGGGTATTTCCTGTGCCCGAAACAGCATTGAAAATCAACATTCCTACTGCACAAAACAGAATGGCAATTGATACTACTTTCATAACCGGTATACAGGCCACAATCAACGAAGCATCATCGGTATAAATTCGTGCAAAAATTTCAGGAAACAAATAGGTAAGAACTGCCATTGGAAATGCAATCAACAATCCTATACCCACTGTTTTTCGAACAAAAGGCAGAACTTCTTCCTTTCGTCCGGCACCAATCAGGTTACTTACTAAAGTACTTACTGAGGTAGCAAGTGCAGTTCCGGGTATCATCAAAAAGGTATACAGACTTCGACCAATATTGCTTATTGCCAGTGGTTGTTCGCCCATTCGCTCTATAAAAATAAAGAACATAAACCAGGTGGAAATAGAAATGAAATACTGAAACATTATGAATATCGACAAATTAAGGATAGACAGGATGGTTTTCAATTCCACTTTCCGAAACTCAAAAAGGCCGTAGAGCTTCATGTCTGTTCGATAGACGGTATGCCAAATCATGTAAATAAGAGTAACGATTTCAGAAATAACGGACGAAATCCCTGCTCCTTCAATGCCAAGTCGGGGAAACCCAAAATGTCCGAATATCAAAGTGTAATCAAAAAAAATATTGGTAATTGCCATTAAAAAGGCCGAAGTAGTCAGTATCCTCGTTTGTGTTATTCCAACATAAAAACCACGAAAAATAACGGTGACATAAGCAAAGAGGAATCCGTAAATGCGCCAATTCATGTATAGAATAGACGATTTGTAGATGCGATCTGAAGTCACTAATAACTTCATAATAGCTGGAACGCCTTTTACCGATAAGGCGACAATAACTGTTGCGAGTAGAAAATTAAAAAGTAAACTATTATTGAATATCGGCCCGATTTGCTTATAGCTTTTTTCTCCATTACGTCTTCCAATGAGAATTTGAGCACCCTGACTAAACCCAAAGCCAATCATAAAAATGGCAAAATAAAGCACCCCGCCAATAGCAGAAGCACCCAATTCAACTTCACCTACACGTCCAAGGAAAGCAGTGTTTGTAACGTTAATTATATTTTGCGCTAAAAAGGTTAAGAAAACAGGGTAAGTTATGTTGAAAATTTCTTTGTTGGAAGTCATTGTTATTTACAGAATTGAAACTATAAAACAAGCAATTTGTCGAACTTGTTTAGGCATTAATGATTATTTTCTTTTCGTCAAAGGTATATATAATTATATTATTTTTGTGTGAATAAATAGTATTGAAAAATCTGGCAATAGAAATAGAACATAGAGAATCATTCAACAAGGAATAAATTCAGGTCAAATATTTGCGTTAAATTGTACAAAAACACTAAAAATACAAATCCGAAAGAAATAAAATGATTAATTTTGAATAAAAATAAAGATAATGCCAATTTATAAATATTAGGATATTATGAAAAAATTTACGGTTATAGTTTTGATAGTTCTGTCGTGCATTTCAGAATCTTGCGCAAATAAAAAGATGGCAGGTACCTTGGTGTGTTTTGAAACAAATTATGGGAAAATTACTGTTCGACTTTATCCTGAGACAACAAAACATAGGGAAAATTTCTTGAAACTGGTCAATTCAGGTTTTTACAACGATGTTTTATTTCATCGGGTAATCAAAGATTTTATGATTCAAGCTGGTGATCCGGATTCCAAAACAGCTAAGTCAAAAGCATCACTAGGCTCGGGAGATGTAGGTTACACTATTCCGGCTGAGTTTGTTTATCCAAAATATTACCATCGAAAAGGTGCATTGGCAGCCGCTCGCGAGGGAGATAATGTTAACCCTCAAAAAGCTTCGTCGGGTTGTCAGTTTTATATTGTTCAGGGCAAAACCTTTTCGGATAGTCAATTGGATGAAATTGACCAAAATAATCAGAAAAAGCTTGAAGCGAAACTTTTTCAGGAAATTGTAAATACAAAACAGAATCAGGTAAAAAAGTATCAGGCTGAACGTAATCAGTCTAAACTGGATGCATTTCGCGATTCTGTGTTAACCGAAGTTCATACTCAAATGAATGCTCATCCAGCACGTAAACTGACACCGCTTCAGCGGGAAGAATACAAAACTATTGGTGGAACACCACATTTGGATGGAGCTTATACAGTTTTTGGCGAGGTGGTTGAAGGCATGGATGTGGTGGAACGAATTTCGAATGTAAAAACCGGAGCTAATGACCGTCCTCTGGAGGATGTAAGGGTGATTAAAGCAGAAGCGATGAAGTGAGTAGTAGGCAGTAGCAGTTGGCAATAAAAAATGCGCTTCACCGAATTGGTCGGGAAGCGCATTTTCTTTATTTCCCCTTTAGGGAATTTAGGGGTCTTTACATTCCATCTTCTATGTTCCAAACAAATGCACGGATTCCCATACGTTCTGAAGTTCCGTCAAGTTCACGTAAATCTGCCAGAATGGGCTTTACTTTTTCATCTTCAACAATTGTAAGAATTGCTGTATTCAATGATGGCCAGGCATGTGTTCCATAATGTGGCTCACCTGTTTTAGTTCCACGACCAATTACAGATTCCCAACCGCTGAACCCACGAACATGATTGAGAGTCAAAATAGTTTGAACTTGCTCGTAATATGCCTGATCGAATGATATAAATATTGATTTCATATTGTTTCAAATTTTAATATTAATACTGATATCCAACCTGTTTATTCTCCCAGTTGTTTTAATAAAGCTGCTTTTTTGTTCTTTTTGTGTTTCCGTTTTACGCCACCTCCAGCAAAAAGAGTGTAAATAACAGGAACAACAATTAGTGTCAACATGGTTGAAACAGTTAAACCACCAATTACGGTAACGGCCATTGGTTTCCACATTTCAGCACCTTGTCCGTGACTCATTGCCAACGGCAACATACCCAGAATTGCAGTCAAACTGGTCATCAATACCGGACGAAGACGGGATTTACCACCCGTAACTACCGCACGAATAATACCATTCCCGCGTTCGCGATTCAGGTTGATATAATCTACCATCACAATACCGTTTTTCACCACAATACCTACAAGCATAATTACCCCTACGAAAGTCATTACGTTGAATGTAGTACCCGAAATCCATAAGGCCAGCACTACACCGGAAATACCAAACGGAATGGAGAACATGATAATAAACGGATAAGTAACTGATTCAAACTGTGAAGCCATTACTACAAATACCAGCAACACGATAATCAAAAGCAAACTTCCCAAATCACCAAACGATTCCTGTTGGTCTTTGAATGAACCTGCAATTGTTGTCGAAATATCCGAAGGAATATCCACTTTTTTAAGTTCAGCCTTAATATCATTCACAGCTTTATCGAGTGTAGTTCCAGAAACAGTCGACGAAACAGTAATGATTCGTTGACGGTTTTTACGTTCGATAGTAGGTGGAGTATAGCGTTCTACAACCTTGCCTAAATCTTTCACACGGATAGCTTGTCCCTGGTTGTTATAAATCATAATATTTTCTACGTCTTCAATTGACTGACGGTATTTAGGTGCATAGCCCACCACGATTGAATACTCTTCACCATCTTCGCGATAAAGTGAAGCTGTCAATCCGTTGATACGGTTATTCAAATAGTTTGAAGCAGTAGCAATATTTAAACCGTTAAGCGCCAGCTTTTCTCTGTCAAAATCAACCTGGTATTCAGGTGTATATTCTTCACGACTAACTGTTGTATTTGCCAAACCATGGACTTTAGATACCCGTTTCGATATTTCTGCAGCCACTTTATCTGTTTGAGCAAAATCATAACCGTAAATTTCTATATCTAGTGTTGATTGACCACCCATCATACTCATACCACCACCTGCAGTAACAGTTGATTTTCGTATCTCAGGGATAACTTTAATGTCATTACGTATGCTGTCAGTTATTGCAAAAGCAGAACGTGTGCGAATTTTTAAATTCACCAACCTTAATGTAAACGTTCCAACGTTACTGGAGTTTTTACTAAACAACGATCCGAAGATATTTTTGCTACTTGCTTGTCCAATGCTAAAGTTAATAATATCTATTTCCGGATATTTCTTTTTCCAGTTAGTATAGAGTTTCTGGCAAACATCTTTGGTAATTTCCATTCTAGTTCCCACCGGTAATTCAATAACAGCAGAAACAAAACCACTATCCTGAGCCGGGAAGTTTTCTGTTCCAACCCAACCTACAGCCAATGGAACAATACTCAAAAAGAAAAATACCGTTGCAACAGCTAATACTGATTTTTTATGACGAACAGCCCAGTTAACCAATTGTGCATATTTTTCATCCAATTTATCCAGAAAACGTTCAATTGGACCATAAACAGCATCAAAACCTTTGCTTCGTTTCGGGTTAAGTCGTAACAACTGTGAAGCCAACATGGGTGTCAGAGTCAAAGCACAAACCATAGATACGGTAATAATAATAGTTACCATCCAACCAAGTTGAGAGAACATTACACCAGCCATACCGGGAACCATTGTTAATGGAAGGAACACGGCAATAATAGTCAGCGTTGATGCAATAATTGAAAGTCCAACTTCATTCGTTCCATTTACAGCAGCCGTTTTTGGACGACTGCCACGCTCAATATGGGTAGTGATATTCTCCAGTACCACAATGGCATCATCCACAACTAGCCCTATAGCCAGTGAGAGCGAACTCAACGAAATGATATTCAAAGTACCTCCGGTAAGAGCCAGATAAATAAACGCAGCAATTAATGAAATTGGGATCGTCAGAATGATAATAACCGTTGCACGCCAGCGACCAAGGAAGAACAACACCACAATCATTACAAATAAGAGTGCATAGATTACTGTTTCAGCCAAACTGTCAATAGTACGAATAATATTGTCGGAGGTGTCATTAATTATAGTAAGTTTTATATCTGAAGGAAGGCTTTTTTGAATTTCAGGTAACATCTTTTTTACATCCCTTGCAATTTGAACTGTATTTGCTCCCGATTGTTTCTGAACAACGATGGAAGCACCCTGAACTCCATTGGTGAAACTTTCCTGCATCCGTTCTTCATGTTTATCGCTTATCACAGCCACATCCGACAACAAAACAGTTTTTCCATTGAAGTTTCCCACAACAATTTTATTCATTTCTGAAGGATCTTTAAATTGGCCTTCAACGCGTAGTGCATAGGTGTCACTACCAACATCCATTGATCCAGCCGGAGTATTCAAATTTTCCATGCGGATATACTGGGCCAAAGCCTCAACGGTCAGGTGGTAAGCTTCCAGTTTGACAGGATCAACATAAACCTGAATTTCGCGCTGAGGAGCACCGCTGATAGATACCGAACCTACACCGTTGATACGTGCAAGCGGATTTGACACCTTTGTGTCCAGAATTTTGTAAAGTGCCGGCAAGCTTTGATTGGCCGTGGCCGAAAGCATTATTACCGGAATCATATCCGTACTCAGTTTGAAAATAATAGGATTACCTGCACCGGATGGCATAAATGATTTAACCAAATCCAACTTATTACGAATATCATTGGTTACTACATTCAAATCCAATCCATAATCAAACTCCATAGTGATAATCGAACGATTTTCCTTCGAAGTTGACTTAATATTTTTAAGGTTTGAAACAGTATTCAGAGAGCTTTCAAGTGGCTTTGTTACATTTGTTTCAACATCTGAAGCACTTGCACCATCATAAGTCGTCATAACCATAATGGTGTTTGTTTCAATCTTTGGCAACAAATCAATTGGCAATTTATTGTAAGAGAAAAGTCCCAAAATAACTACTGCGATAAATATAATCGAAGTCATTACCGGTTTTCTCACCGAACTTTCGTATAAACTCATATTCTTTAATAAATAATTTACAATTAATAATTCATTCTATCTCAATCAATAAAGCAGTTTTGGTACTACTTAATAACTTTTACTTCAGTTCCATCAACCAGTTTTGACTGACCAGCTACTACAACCTGATCACCAGCATTTAAACCTGATAGGACTTCAAAGTCAGTATCGTCTCTACGTCCAAGTTCTACTTGTTTGTATTGAACTTTACCGTTGTTGTAAACAAATACAAATTTTGCACCAGAACCAGCTTGTTTTACTATTGCAACATCAGGAACAACAACGTGTTTGATTTTGCCAAATTCCAGAATTACACGGGAAAACATTCCAGGACGAATTTTATTATTGTTATTGTTCACTTTTATTTCCACAGGGAATGTACGTGTACGTTCGTCAATTGTTGGGTAAATCAGACTCACATTTCCGCGAAAACTTTCATTTCCAAAAACATCAAATCCGATTTTCACAGGCATACCCGTTTTCACCTTTGAATAAAAAGATTCAGATACATTGATAAGTAACTTTACAGGATTAATGTTCATAACCACCAAAACCGGACGCTGAGCAGAATACATATCGCCACTGTCGTAATTGCGTTCAGTTACAACACCACTTATTGGACTTAATAAATAAGTGTTTTCTGATAAGTTCTTCAAACTAGTCTGTGCAACATCTAATTGAAGTTTAGCATTGTCCAATTCCTGCTGTGAAGCCCCACCTACATTAAATAACTCCTGAACACGTTTATAACCACGTTTCATATTTTCAATTTGAGTTTCTGAATTGGAGAGATTTGCAACGTCCATTTGAACAATTTTCTGACCTTTTACCACATGACTTCCAACTTCAACCAGAATTTCACGGATACGACCCGGAGCTGATGGCGCAATACTGTTTTTTAATTGTGGTTGTACTGTTGCGGTTAATTCAAAAGTTTGTTCAACAGCTTTTTCTGTCGCTTCCTGAATTTTTACATTAGGAGTTTCAACTAATACTGTAGTGTCAGTTTTCTTTTTAGTGCACGAAGACAATCCAATTGCCAGTGCAACAAGTAGTATTCCTGTAAATTTAATCTTTTTCATATTCGTCTTTTTATTTTGTTTTTTAATTATTTCTTTTTAGTTTTTTCCTAATAATTTTTCTAAATCTGCTTTTGCAGAAAGGTAATCGAAAATAGATTGATTGTATGACAATCCTGAATTAATATAAGCGAGTTCTGTATTATTTAAATCCAGATAAGTAGCTACACCAACTTCATACATTTTTTGTGATATAGATAATGCTTTCTCTGCTTGTTTTAATCCATCTTTATTAGATTCAATTTTTTTTATCGATTTCTTTATATTATCAATAGAATTTAACACTTGTAAATCTACACTTCTTTTTAGATTTTCACGTTGAATCTTTAACTCATCCTGCTGTATTTTAATTTGTTGGTATTTAAAATACTTTGATCCTCCTTGGAAAATAGGTACAGATAAAGATAACCCTGCACCACTAGCAGCATAATTTGTGTAATCATTAAACATTTTCTGAGAATCATTACCCATCGAGTTATATGAATAGTTTATACTTGCACCTAAAGTAGGCAACCAAGCAGATTTCTGAATCTTTAAAGACTGATCAAGCTGTTTAGATTTTAAATCAAACTGAATCAAATCTGAATTATTATCAATTGCCCCTGTATCAACTTTCATAAACTCAGAATACTTCTCTGTTTCGAGATCTGACAACTTCCCAAGAACCTTAATTTGAACACCCATATCTAAACCCATCAGTAATTTTAACTGCAATTTACTCATTCTTACAGCACTTTCGGCTGAAGTAAGGTTTGATTCAGCATTTTTTACCTGTACATCTGATCTAATCCACTCATATTCAGATACAGTTCCCTGTTTATATTTATTCTTAATGACATTAGCATTTTCAAAACTATTTTTATAACTCCTCTGAAATACATCATAAGAATCTTGAGAAAGCAAAATTCCATAATATGCTTTTTTGATTTGATTTATTAGAGATATTTGAGATGATCGAGCAGACTCCAAGGCTAACTGTGCGTCATATTCATTCATTTTCAATGTAGCCCAAAGTGTAGGTGCGATAATAGGTAATGATGCAGAAACTCCTGCTGAAAAAGTATTATCAACTCCAAACTCCAAAATCATAGGAGCATTGTTCATGGATATAACACTTTTGGATTTTGAAAAAGTTCTTGAATAGCTTCCAGAGCCTGAAATGGTTGGAAAGAGAGCAGATAGTCTTTCCTTTTTGTAATAATCAATTCGAGCAATTTCTTTATTTGCAACTTTTATAGTAGGACTTTTACTCATTGCAATTTCTAATGCTTTGGGCAATGAAACAGTCAGCGTATCCTGCGATTTTAGCGTCATTGAGGGCAACAAACAAATTACAGCTACCGTCAATACAAGTTTTCTTTTTAAATGCATCACAATCTTAAATAATTTAATGATTAATATTTTAGTTGTTTATTTATAAATTCAGTTCAAAATTAAGCTTATTGAGTTTGATTTTACGAATGAAATCGTTGAAAGGTAATTTAACACCGACTATAGACTATTTTAATTTGATGAATCTTATTCTGTTTTATTGTAATTCTCTTCCATATATTTCAATCCCTTTTCATTGGCAATAAGGTGAATCATCATATCAACCGAGAAATCGATCAACCGTTTTTTTGAGTACTTACGTAATTCATGTCCCATAATCTCAAAACTATTCTTTAATTGAATCGAATGAAAAAAGGATAGCAATTCAACATCCAAATTTACGCGATAATATCCTTCCTGAATCCCTTGTCTTAGATTTGCTTCAAAACCAATTCTTATATTATCTCTTTTAATTTGCTCAAACTTTTCATTAATTTTCGGATAATATTTTGCGAGATCAAAGCACATTGACGTTGTTTCCTCTTCAGCACTTTTCTTTATTTCCTTGATAATTACTATTAGTGAATCAATAGAATTCTTGTTTTTAAACATTTTTCCAAATTTATCAAAACTCAAATCTCTTTGATAATTCAAAACTGCTTCCACTAAATCTTCCTTTTGAGGGAAGTAGGTATAAAATGTTTTCTTTGAAATCCTTAATTCTTTACACACATTATCAATAGAAATACTCCTAATACCAAATTGGTCAAACATTTTGCTTGCCGTAAGAACAATAAGATCTTTCGTTTCTTCCATCTATTTGTTTTAATGTTTAATTGTACTGCAAAGGTATAATAAATTTATTCTAGTCCATCTAAAAATGGCACAAAATATGTGTTAAATAAATATTTGTTGCTTTATCTTATTGATTTAAAGACACATAAAAAATAAACTTGGAAACTATAGAAATATCAAAGTTTATTGGTTTCCACCTTATAACAAAAAACCCTGAAAATTGTTTTCAGGGTTTTGATAAATAATAATGAATTTTTGTTATTTCCTAATTCTATTAATTAGTTTTATTTTTTTATTATAATCTTCGTCTTTATATTTGCCATGACCATAACCATAACCATAACTTGATGAACTTTCATTAACTCCATTTAAGACAACAGCCATATTATTGATTTTTTTATGATCATATATTTCATTAATCAAATCACAAGCTTCTCTTGGAGTATAATTTTCGCGGGCAACGTAAATACAGTTATCTACTAATCTGTTGAGCAAATAAGTGTCAGAGACCAGACCTATTGGAGCAGAATCTACAATTATATAATCATACATTTCACGCAATTTCACAAATAAATCATCAAGCCTTTGATTCATTATTAATTCTGCAGGATTAGGAGGAACTGGTCCTGCTGGTATTACATCAAGGTAAGCATGAAGTTTAGAAGGAATTATAATGTCATTTACAGAATAGCTTTCATCTGAAATAAACATAGTTACACCACGTTCCTTTGACAAATGAAGATATTCGCCTAACATAGGGCTACGAATATCAAGTCCAACCAATATCACTTTCTTTTTCATTAGTGCCATTGACATGGCTATATTGATAGAAATAAAAGATTTTCCTTCTCCACTTATACTTGAAGTTACTAGTATTACTGGTTTCTCTTTTCCTGCTAACATGAATTGCATGTTTGTTCGAATAATACGAAACATTTCTACAATAGGAGTTGTTTTTCCTTCATGAACAACAACAACATCATTTTCCTTTTTAATCCCAACAGCACCCAAATACGGAACCTTAACCAATCGTTTTAATTCTTTACTATTTGTAATTCGATTATTAAGTAATTCAACTGTGTAAAAATACAGCAAAGGTATTACAAGACCTAAAATAAACGATATGAGGTAAATAATTGTTTCTTTAGGTGCAACAGGAGTTAATGATGTATACGCTGAATCGACTGTTTTTGCTGAAGGAATTGTTCCTGCTAACGAAAGTGCATTTTCTTCACGTTTTTGTAATAAATACAGATACAATTTTTCTTTTATTTCTTGTTGACGCTTGATTTCAACATATTGTCTCTCCTGAGTGGGTACATCTCTTATTTTTGAAGTAAATTGTGCATCTTTTTGAGTCATATCACGTTTTGAAATTTTCAAACCATCTTTAATACTTCCAATACTTGTTATGATACTCAATCTTAGTTCTTTTAACTGTTGTTCTAATTGAGTGATTACAGGATTACGTTCGTTTGTAGTCCTTCTCAGTTTCAATCTATCCAAAAGAGCTTTATTGTAGTCTTGCATTAATGAGAGCAAAGATTTATCCTCAATACCCAAATTGGCTGGAACTAAGTCATATTGATGCTTGTTGTCTTTTACATAAATTTCAATATAACCAACTAAGTTAAGCTGAGTTTCAAGTTCAGCCAACTTTTGATCATATTCACTTGATGATTTTAAAAATATGCCTGCTTCTGAACTAATATCTGTAAGCTTATTTTTCTTTTTGTAATTTTCTACACTTAATTCAACATCTTGTAATTCAACTCCAATTAGCTTTAATCTTTCCTGAACAAAAACAGCAGTATTGCTGGCAATAAGCTTTTTGTCATTAACTGCATCGAGGTTATATAATTCAATTAACTTATTTAATATTAACTCTGCTTTTTTGAAATTTGAAGCAATAGTAGTTATGCTTATAGCACTTGATTTCTTATTAACAGATGCTACCTTAATATTACCACAATATCTCTCAGTAAGTTTTTTTATGGGATAACTTACAATTTTGTAATTAAAGTTTTTGGGTAATATTGTGAATTGTTGAAATCTGATTGTTCCTTCTGGAGTATTAATGGAAGAGTTAAGCTCTTGGATTTCAAAATTACTTCTTCTTGATCCATATTTGTAATTGATTTTAAAACCTGAAGTAATTTTTCGGATTTTAATTTCTACTTCTTCTTTAATTGTATCATTAAAAGATCTATTGAAAATTACTCTGACTGGTATTATTGGATAAACCTCATCATATCTCAATCCATTTTTTTTAAAATATTCTGTTTCTAGGTTTAAGGATCTGATAACACTTTGAGTTAGTGCTTTTGAAGATAATACCTGAATTTCATCCTCTACTTCTTTTGATGTTCCTGAAATTCCCAACCCCTCTAACATGGACATATCTACCAAATTACCAGTGTTATTTTGATCCTTACGTAATAAAATGGTTGTTTGTACCTGATATTGATTATTTGTTGATTTTAAATAAATGTAAGCAGTTAGCAAACAAACAACAATTGAAATCAAAAACCAATGCCACCTTTTTAGATATTTTTGCATTAATTCACGATAGTCTATGTATTCAGCATTTCTGTTGTTTAGGTTTGGTCTATTGTTTTCCATGTTTGAATAATTACTAAAATAATTTTTTAATTCGTTAAAATAAAAAGAATTAATTATTACTTTGTCATTGTATAAATAACTGCAACTGTTGTAGCTAATGTTGATATTGCAGATAAATAAAGTGATATATTTTGTGAACCAATTGATTTAACACTGTTTGGTTCTACGTAAATAACATCATTTTGTTGTAAATAAAAGTAAGGTGATTTGAATACTTCATCAGAATTTAAATTTAATCTAATAAACTCAAGTTTACCATTATTCTCTCTTGTAATCAATACATTATTTCTTTTTCCATAAATAGTCATATCACCTGCCAGACCCAATGCATCTAAAACAGTAACCCTTTCATTACTAATAGAATATTGTCCTGGGCGCAATACCTCACCTAGCACAGTAACTTTATAATTCATAAACTGTATAGTAACAATAGCATTTTTTAAATACGGTGAAAGTTGATCATTAATATATTTGATAGCTTGAGATTTGGATAATCCTGCAAGTTTCATCGACCCAACTACAGGGAAATTAATTTTCCCATTAATATCAACAAGATATGATTGGAGAGTTGGCGCAGAATAAAGTTGTTCGCTGCCAGGAGTTGCATAAGAAACTAATGGAAGATTAAAGGGAGCAACTGCAAGAGGATCTAAACCTGTTACAGTTATTGATAACATATCGCCAGGACATATTACAGCTTCATGAATTTTATAGAATTTTTTATTTATTGAATCAGCAGAATTAGAATTTAAACCATTAAAATAGGCTATTTCCATTTGTGTCGAACAACTTCCAAGTAAAATAATTGAAATTGCAAACAAAGTTATTAAGTGTAATTTTTTCATTTTTGAGCGTATTCAAATAATACTGTGTGTGTTATATATCAGATTATCAATGCAATATATTGAATTATTTAATCAAAAAGTTTTTTCCTTTTATTTAAGCCTACAAAAGTACTTAAATCTGTTACAATACGCAACTCTATGAACTATAAAAATAAAAAAAAACATAATATATAGTTGTAAAATTCGATTGTTTGGAAAATACAACAATTAATCAAAACAATTAACGGGTAATTCTAAGTTATATTTCATTCTTATCAATAGTTTCTTTGTTGTTTTCCAACGTTAAACCTGTTAGTTTCTGAAAATCAATAGGATATCATTTGAGTCTGGATATTTTTGTTTTTTTTTGAAAAAAAATCACATGAAAATTTTGCAGAATCAAAAGAAAGCACTACGTTTATTGCACTTTTTGATAACTATTTTTTATAAACAATTCTAATACCTATATGTCATGACAAAAACGATAACATTCAACGAGCTACGTAGAGTTAAAGATGCGCTCCCAAGCGGTAGTATGACCAAGATCGCCGAAGAACTTGGTCTGGAAAAAGAAACAGTACGTAATTACTTTGGAGGACACGACTACAAAGATGGTAAAAGTGTTGGTGTTCATATTGAACCCGGACCTGATGGTGGTTTGGTTATGTTAGATGACACTCAGATTCTAGATATTGCCATGCGCATCCTTGAATCAACCAAAGCTTAAATTAGAAAGAATTTCTTTTGAAAGCAGTGACAATTTTCACTGCTTTCTTTTTTTGAACCAATCGTTTCATAAAAAAATAGATTTAAAATGGAAAAATCAATAGATTGTCTATATTGTCAACGTAATGAATTGCAAAAAAGTTTAATGATCGAAATTTGTGATTTAAATGCTTCAACACTCTTTCTTTTTAAAGAACAGAGTCATCCGGGACGTTGTGTTGTGGCGTATAAGGATCATGTAAATGAGCTTTTTGAATTGTCTGAAGATGATAGAAATGCATTTATGGCAGATGTATGTAAAGTTGCCGGAGCTATTCAGACAGTTTTTTCCCCTACAAAAATAAATTACGGAGCTTATTCCGATAAACTTCCTCATCTTCATTTTCATTTAGTACCAAAATATGAAGATGGTTTTGGCTTTGGCGGAACTTTTGAGATGAATCCGCAAAAGGTCTATTTGTCGGATGCTGAATACGTCGAAACGATTGCAAAAATTGTAAAGGCTTTATAAATGAAGTTACCCGAAGCATTTGAGCGCAGAACAAAAATACTGCTTGGTGATGAATATAAGGAGCTGGAAAAGTCGCTAGAGATGATTCCATCAACAAGTGTCAGGGTAAATGATAAAATTGGTTATAAACCTTCTGACAATAAGGTTTCGTGGTGCGAATCGGGTTATTATTTGAATGAGCGACCGCTTTTTACAGCCGATCCGCTTTTTCATGCAGGAGTTTATTATGTTCAGGAAGCAAGTTCTATGTTTTTAGAGCAAGCCGTAAAGCAGCATTTTCCAATGGCTGAAACTGTGTTGGATTTATGTGCTGCACCTGGTGGAAAATCAACGCTCCTGTCGCAAACTTTAGCAGACAGCTGTTTGTTGGTTAGTAATGAGATTATTAGATCGAGAGCATATATTCTGGCAGAAAACCTAATAAAATGGGGAAATCCGAATGTTATGGTTACCAATAACGAGCCAAAAGACTTTGAATTTCTGGAGGGTTTTTTTGATGCTATTGTGATTGATGCACCTTGTTCAGGCGAAGGAATGTTCAGGAAAGATGCCGGCGCAATTGAGGAATGGTCGGAATACAATGTGACTTTATGTGCAGCGCGTCAACGGGAAATTGTGTCGTCAGTTTGGAATGTGCTCAAAACTGATGGAATTTTGGTTTATAGCACTTGTACTTATAATCTAGAAGAAAATGAGGAAAATGTACAATGGATTTGCAATGAACTTGGCGCAGATATTTTATCTATTGATTTATTTGGAAATAACAACATAACTAAAAGTGATTTTGGGTATCGCTTTTACCCTCACAAAACAAAAGGTGAAGGTTTTTTTATTTCTGTATTGAGAAAAAACTCAGATCAGAGCTATTCGTTCAAATATAAAAATGTTGAAAAGAAAGGAACAAAACGCTCAAAATCTGAAGTCCCGTCTTTATCCTTAATAGAAGATGAACGTTGGGTAATTACAACTGAAAATAATCTGATTAAAGCTTATGACAAGGAACTATATTGTGAATTTTTGTTGTTGAATAAACATTTGAAGTGTATTTATTCCGGATTGGTATTGGGCGAAATGAAAGGCAAAGATTTTATTCCATCTGCTAATATTGCCTTGTCGAAAGTATTGAATAAAAGTTCGGTTGAAACCGTAGAGGTTGATTACGAAACCGCTATCAGTTTTCTCAGAAAAGACGCTATCATTTTGCCCGAATCTAAACGTGGGTATTTGTTGATATGTTATAAAGGTTTAGGGCTTGGTTGGGTTAAGAATTTGGGAAACCGTTGTAATAATTTATATCCGCAGAAATGGCGGATAAGGATGAAAATTTAATTTATGGAGTTACTTTTTCTCGGGTCAGGAACATCAACAGGCGTACCTCAAATAGGCTGTAAATGTGGTGTTTGCACTTCAGCGGATTCCAAAGATAAACGTTTGCGAGCTTCAGTTTTAATTACGGAGGGCAAAACCAGCATTCTTATTGATTGTGGTCCGGATTTAAGACAGCAACTAATACATTATGAAATAGATAATTTATCGGGAATTTTTCTTACTCACGAACATTACGACCATATTGGCGGATTGGATGATATTCGACCTTTAGGTGGAGTAAATGTTTATGCAGAGAAAAAGGTGTTGGGAGTAATTAAACGAAATATGCCCTATTGTTTTGTAGAAAACAGATACCCGGGTGTGCCAACCATAAATCTGAATGAAATAACCGAACAGCAGTTCAAAATAAATAATTTGATTGTACAACCAATTCGGATAATGCACGCTTCGTTGCCAATTTTGGGCTTCAGAATTGGAAAAATTGCTTATTTGACTGATGTGAAAACAATAAATGAAAAATCCATAGAATTACTAAAAGACTTGGATATTTTGGTGATTAATGCATTAAGATTAAACAAACATTTTTCGCATTTGTCGGTGGAAGAAGCTTTGATTATGGCTGATAGAATAGGAGCGAAGCGAACTTATTTTACTCATATTAGTCACGATATGGGATTACATGAAATAATGAATAAACTATTACCGGAGAATATTTATTTATCGTATGACGGGTTGAAGCTGACTGTTTCACCCTGAATTATAACTACTAAAAAGATTATCGATATTCAACATGAAACCTTACAAACAAAAATTCATATTATTGGTTTTTGGGATTGTTCTCTTCTCATCCTGCACTCAACTGCTTTATACATCGCTCGATGTGTTACGTCCGGCCAAAGTTGAATTTAACTCCAATGCCAATGATTTGCTTGTGGTAAATAATGCTGTGATTCAACCTCAAAGTTATGGACATAAAACCGTTTTAATGAACAATAAAACAACTAATTTATTACTATCTTCTGATAGTCTTGCAATCTTTTGTTTAAGTTCACTTGCTGAAGATATGGAAAATAAAGCTTTTTTCAGTTCTGTAAAAGTACTCCCTAATTCAGTAAATAAATCGATAGAATTTTTCAAACCTGATAAATTGATGGACGATACAGTTAATGTGCTTTGTAAATCCAATCAGGCTAATATACTCTTATCATTAGATAATATTAAGGTGAATGACGATTTGAATGAGTATTATTTAGATGATAATTATAGCTTTCTGAATTCCCTTGAAGTTAAGTATGAAACAACATGGAGCATTCATTATCCGAACAAACCGGAGGTTAAAACAATAATTTTTAAAGATACATTGTATTGGGAAACACAATCATATAATAGGCGTCAAGCCCAATGGGATATGCCCAATAGAAAAGATGCATTGATTGATGGGGCTCTGGAAGTTGGTCGTAAATGCGTTAATCGTTTTACTCCATTTTGGGATAAGGTTGATCGTTATTTCTTTAGCTCGGGTAATAAATACATTAATCAGGGAATGGATTCTGTGTATGTAAAAAACTGGAAATCAGCCATTGCAATCTGGACTTCGGTTTATAATACAAATACTAATGGTCTGGTTCAGGCTTATGCAGCCAACAATATTGCAATAGCTTATGAAATTAGCGGAGACATTGATAAAGCATTAGAATTTGCAACCAAATCATATTATTCGTTTGGAAGGCTTACAATTCCTGATTATAGCTCATTTATTCGTATTTCGGATTATATAAATGAATTAAATCAGCGGAAAAATGAAATTGTTATACTTAAGAAACAGCTTGGCGAATAGAAAATCTGCTTATAATATAAACCTTTAAAATAAAAAAATATGTTGACAGAAACTGATGAAATTCTACTTAAGAAGAAAGGAATTACTCCTGAAAAGATAAATGAACAGCTCAATTCATTTGTTATTGGCTTCCCCTTCTTGGAAATACGAAGTGCGGCTGAACCCGGTAATGGATTAGTTCAGGTGAAAGGAAATGAGGTTACAGCCATTTTGAACCAATGGGATGAATACCTGAAAACTGATGCGACAATAATCAAATTTGTTCCGGCATCAGGTGCTGCCAGTCGAGTGTTTAAAGACCTTTTCGAGTTTTTGGAAAAAGAAACCAGCGGACCGACTACTGCTTTTGAAATGAAATTCTTCGGTGAGATTAAGAAGTTTGCTTTTTACGAAGAATTGAATGACATTTGCCTGAAAAACAATGGCAAATCAATTGATGAGTTGATTGAAAGCAAACAATTTAAGCTCGTTGTTGAAAATTTGCTGTCGGACAAAGGGCTGAACTATGGTTCTCTGCCTAAAGGATTGCTTCGTTTTCACTCATACAAAGCTGAGAAACGTACGCCTATGCAGGAACATTTGGTGGAAGGTGCGCTGTATGCTGCCGGAAAAACAGGTAATGCTAATATCCATTTTACTGTTTCAACCGAACATCGCGAGTTGTTTGAAAACCATTTGAAAGAATCGTTGCCGGCTTTCGAAAAGAAATTTGGAGTGAAATACAATGTTAGTTTCTCGGAGCAAAAATCTTCGACAGACACCATTGCAGCGGACGAAAATAACCAGCCGTTCCGTGATAAAGGTGAATTGGTTTTCCGTCCCGGCGGTCACGGAGCTTTAATTGAAAACCTGAATGACCTGAACGGTGATATTGTTTTCATCAAAAACATTGACAATGTAGTGCCTGACTCGCTGAAGGAAAGCACGGTGACTTATAAAAAAGTTATTGCCGGAATGTTGGTGAATCTTCAGAGACAATGCTTTGCTTATCTTCATGAGCTTGAAAACGAATCCATATCGGATGCTAAACTAACGGTTATTGCACAATTTTGTGAAGCAAGATTAAACAATCATCGAGCAAATATTCATTCACTTTCTCACGACGATTTAAAGAAATATCTAATCACGAAACTGAATCGTCCAATGCGCGTTTGCGGTATGGTGAAGAATGTGGGTGAACCCGGCGGTGGTCCTTTCCTTACCGTGAATTCAGATGGTACGGTTTCACCACAGATACTGGAAAGTTCACAAATTGACTTAACAAATCCTACAGATAAAGAAAAAATGCTGAAATCAACGCATTTCAATCCGGTGGATTTGGTTTGCAGCATAAGGAATTACAATGGGGAGAAATTTGATTTGGTCAAATATGTTGATGCAAAAACCGGATTTATTTCATTAAAATCAAAAAGCGGAAAAGAACTGAAAGCACTTGAATTACCCGGACTTTGGAACGGAGCAATGAGCG
This sequence comes from uncultured Bacteroidales bacterium, assembly GCA_903830915.1. Classification (GTDB taxonomy): domain Bacteria; phylum Bacteroidota; class Bacteroidia; order Bacteroidales; family Paludibacteraceae; genus Paludibacter. The sequence continues at coordinate 7,137 of CAIKVR010000317.1, read as the reverse complement.
ACTGGAACACCATTTTCGTTGAAGTACCAATCGAAACATTCAATCCGGTAAAAACGGTGAATGATTTGCTGCGACAGGAACACCAATGAAATCTATTAGCAATTAAACAAATGCGCTTCACAAGTCATTTTGTGAAGCGCATTTGTTTTAGTTCCCTTCTAAGGGTTAAGGGTTCTCATTTGACAAGCCCTTTTCCTGTCATTTCTTTTGGTTGAGGAATGCCCAATATCTGACAGATTGAAGGAGCAACATCGGCCAAGATACCATTTTCAACTTTTGCATTCTTATTTGCTGTAACGTAAATGAATGGAACAGGGTTCAACGAGTGAGCTGTATTTGGTGAACCATCAGCATTTTCGGCAAAGTCAGCATTTCCGTGGTCGGCAATAATAATTACTTCGTAGTCGTTGGCTTTTGCTGCTTCAACAACTGCTTTTACACAATTGTCAACCGTAATAACTGCTTTTTGGATAGCTTCGTAAACACCGGTGTGACCTACCATGTCGCCATTGGCAAAATTCAATGCCACAAAATCAAATTTTTGAGTGTTCAATGCTGCAACCAGTTTTTCAGCAACCTCAGGAGCGCTCATTTCAGGTTGAAGGTCGTAGGTTGCCACTTTTGGAGAAGCAACAAGGATACGCTCTTCGCCATCGAATTCACTTTCACGACCTCCTGAAAAGAAGAATGTTACGTGAGCAAATTTTTCGGTTTCTGCAATACGCAATTGTTTCATTCCAAGGCTTGAAACATATTCACCGAGGGTGTTTTGAACGTTATCTTTGTCGAATAAAATGTGAAGACCTTTGTAGCTTGAATCGTAAGGAGTCATACAGTAGTATTCCAATGGAATTGTAGTCATTCCTTCTTCCGGCATATTGGTTTGAGTCAACACAACGGTTAATTCTTTTGCGCGGTCGTTACGGTAGTTGAAGAAAATGACTACGTCGCCGGCTTCAATGGTTGCCAATGGTTTTCCGGTTGCATTTACTGCTACGATTGGGTTTACAAATTCATCGGTTACGCCTGCATCGTAAGAAACCTGCATAGCTGCTACCACGTCTGTAGTAGCTTCGCCAACTCCGTTTACCATCAAATCGTACGATTTTTTTACACGGTTCCAACGTTTGTCGCGATCCATAGCGTAGTAACGACCAATGATAGACGCAATTTTAGTATCTGTGGCTGCTGTATGCGCTGCCAATTGTTCGATAAAACCTTTTCCACTGCGTGGGTCCGTATCGCGACCGTCCATGAAACAATGAACGAAAGCATCAGAAATGCCATATTCTTTGGCAATGTCCAATAATTTGAACAAATGATCCAACGAGCTATGAACGCCACCATCAGAAACCAATCCTAAGAAATGGATTTTCTTTTTATTGTCGCGGGCATACGAATATGCATTGATAATTTCAGGATTTTGCAGAATGCTGTTGTCACGGCAAGCAATATTGATTTTTACCAAATCCTGATAAACAACACGTCCTGCACCTATATTGAGGTGACCTACCTCTGAGTTACCCATTTGACCTTCAGGAAGACCAACATCTTCTCCTGATGCTAATAGTTGAGAGTTTGGATAATTAGCTACCAACGAGTCGATATAAGGTGTTGGTGTACTGTAAATAACGTTCGAATGGTTTTTGTTTCCAATTCCCCAACCATCCAAAATCATTAATAATGCTTTTTTGCTCATATTATTCTGAATTTTATAATTTTATACTGAATCTAATACCTCTTCTTTCGGGCTGCAAAATTACTCATTTTTCGGCATTTTTCAGTATGCTTTTCTATAGTTTTTTGTGGTTTTTTAATTGACTCATTTACATATTAGCTCATTGTCATATTTCAATTATCTTTGCATTCGTAAATAAAAATCAGAAGATGTATATCGTACTCTTGTTTATGCTAACCGGAATCATTAGCGGTTATTTATTACGAAAGAAAAAATTAGGTTTTATGAACGGATTAATACTAACGCTTATCTGGGCGTTATTGTTTTTGCTGGGACTGGAAGTGGGTATGAATGAAACGGTTGTGCGAAAATTTGCTTCACTCGGTTTGGAAGCAGCTATTATTGCAATTGCAGCTACACTGGGAAGTGTGATTGGAGCAAAATTATTGTGGGGAAGTATTAAAAGCCATAAACAGTGAAAGGAAGTCTGATTATATTATCATTTTTCGCAACGGGCTTATTGCTCGGTGTTTTTCGTTTTATCCCTATTTCATGGGCCAGTGCCGAAGTGAGTTTTTATGTGTTGTGTGCGTTGATGTTTTCAGTCGGATTTAGCATTGGTCATCAACCGGATACAATCAGGCAATTTCGTAAAATTCATTCAAAGGTACTTTTTCTACCACTTACTACCATTGTTGGTACTTTTGCAGGTGTTTTTGTTGTAAGTTTTATATTTAAACATTCTACTACTGAATTGCTGGCAGTAGGGTCAGGGTTTGGCTATTATTCGCTTTCAAGTATTCTGATTACTCAATATAAAGGTATTGAACTTGGAACAATTGCTTTACTTTCAAATATAATGCGTGAAATTCTCACGTTGCTTTTTGCACCGATTTTGGTACGTTGGTTTGGGAAACTTTCGCCAATTGCTGCCGGTGGAGCAACCACAATGGATACAACTTTCCCCATTATTGTAAGGACCTCGGGTAAGGAATTCTCCATTGTGTCTATTTATCACGGGTTTATAATGGATTTTACAGTACCGTTTTTGATAACACTGTTTTGTAGCATATAATTTTGTGTCAAAAAATTGTCTACCCGTTTGAATTATTTCGTACTTTTGCACGACTAAACAAAAAATCACTCTGTCTCCATAGAGCACAAGCTACTTTGGAAACTTTTGATTCAGACAATAAACTATTGTTCTGCGGTTTTGTTTATGAATCTAAAATTTAGTAGCATGAAGATAATCATAGTCGGTACAGCATTTCCCTATCGGGGAGGATTGGCTGCATATAACGAGCGTTTAGCGCGTGAATATGTGAAACAGGGTCACGATGTTGAAATCATTACCTTTAAGCTTCAGTACCCTACTTTCTTATTTCCCGGAAAATCACAGTATTCCGCTGAATTTGCCCCGAAAGATTTAAAAATTACCCGAATGATTCATTCAATGAATCCATTCAACTGGATAAAGGTTGCCAGAATAATCAAGGAAAAGGCTCCGGATAAATTAATTTTCTGCTATTGGATGGCTTTCATTGCTCCCTGTTTTGGAACTATTGCGCGAATTGCCCGCAGTCCAAAAACTAAAATGGTGGGTATGATTCATAACATGATTCCACACGAACCAACCATTCTGGATAAATTATTTCCCAAATACTTTGTAAAATCAATGGATGGTTTTGTGGCTATGGCTGAGTCGGTAGTCGCTGACATTAACCAGTTTGACGTACAGAATAAACCCAAAGTAGTTTCACCTCACCCCATTTACGACCATTATGGTGATGCCCTGACCAAAAAAGAAGCGGCAATGAAACTTGGTTTGTACGATCAGAATAACTACATATTGTTTTTTGGATTTATTCGGCATTATAAAGGACTTGATTTACTGCTTGAAGCTTTTGCAGATGAGCGCTTGCGTAAATTTCCTGTAAAACTGATTGTAGCCGGAGAGTTTTACGAAAATCCACAACCTTATCTGGAGTTAATCATAAAGAAGAAACTTGAGAGTGTGGTGGAATTGCGTACTAAATTTATCCCTGATAACGAAGTTCGCAATTATTTCAGTATTGCTGATTTGGTGGCACAACCCTACCGAACAGCTACTCAAAGTGGTGTGAGTCAGATTGCATATCATTTCGAAAAACCTATGCTGGTAACCAATGTGGGTGGTTTGGCTGAGATTATACCGGATGGAAAAGTAGGTTATGTAATTGATGTTGAACCAAAGCAAATTGCAGATTCACTAGTTGATTTCTTTGAAAATAAACGGTCTGAAATGATGATTGAAAATATCAAAATTGAGAAGAAAAAATTCTTGTGGTCGCGCATGATTGATGCGATTGATGGATTGTTTACGACCACTAACCCCTAAAGTGGAATTTTAAATACTTTACTAACAATTTCCCTTTCCCCTTTAGGGGTTAGGGGTTCTTTTTATAAATATGGCAAGCGAAATTGTAGAAACCCCGATGATGAAGCAATTCAACGAGATAAAAGGTAAGCATCCTGATGCTATCCTGCTTTTTCGTTGTGGTGATTTCTATGAAACTTTCTCTACTGATGCGATTCAGGCCTCCCAGATTTTAGGTATTACACTTACCAAGCGTGCAAACGGGTCTGGTAAGACCATTGAACTGGCCGGATTCCCACATCATGCACTTGATACTTATTTGCCAAAACTGGTTCGTGCAGGTCGACGGGTTGCTATTTGCGATCAGCTTGAAGACCCAAAACTGACTAAAAAAATTGTGAAACGCGGTGTGACCGAGTTGGTTACTCCGGGGGTTTCGTATAGCGATACCACGCTTAATCACAAGGAAAACAATTTTTTGGCAAGTGTCTATATCAACAAAAATAAAATTGGGGTTTCGTTTCTCGATATTTCTACCGGTGAGTTTCTGGTTGCCGAAGGAACGGGCGAATACATTGATAAACTACTGAATAGCTTTGGGCCAAAGGAAGTGCTTTTCGACCGGAGTAAACGTCGTGATTTTGAAGAACTGTTTGGCACAAAATTCTTCACCTATGCACTTGAAGACTGGGCTTATACGCCCGATTCGTCTAATGAACGTCTTTTGAAGCATTTTGAAACCAAAAATCTCAAAGGTTTTGGCGTTGATAATTTACCCAATGGAGTGGTGGCTGCCGGAGCAATTATGCATTATCTGGATCAAACTCACCACCAACAGACCGGACATATAACTACACTTTCACGTATAGAAGAGGAGCGGTTTGTGTGGCTCGACCGCTTTACGGTTCGGAATCTGGAGCTTTATGGTTCAATTAATGAGGGTGCCAAAACGCTTTTAGATATTATTGATAAGACGATAAGCCCCATGGGTGCCCGTATGCTGAAGCGCTGGCTGGCATTTCCGCTGAAGGACGTAAAACCTATTAATGAGCGACTTAGTGTAGTGGAGTATTTATTCAAAAATCCTGAATTACGTCAGTTACTCGAACAAAATATTGCCTTGATTGGCGATTTGGAACGCATCATTTCAAAAGTGGCTGTTGGTCGTATTAATCCACGCGAAGTGGTACAGTTGAAAGTGGCATTGAAAGCCATTGAACCCATTAAGCAAGCTTGTTCCGAAAGTGATAATCTGACTTTGAAGAAAATTGCCGACCAACTCAATGCATGTGCAGTTATTTCAGATAAAATTGAAAAAGAAATAAGCAACGATCCACCGATTATGATTAATCGTGGTGATGTGATTCGTAACGGTGTTGATGCAGAATTGGATGAATTGCGCCGACTGGCTTATTCAGGAAAAGATTTTTTGCAGCAAATTCAGGAGCGTGAAAGTGCCGAAACCGGAATTCCAAGTTTGAAGATCAGTTTCAACAATGTGTTTGGCTATTATATCGAAGTGAGGAACATGCACAAAGATAAAGTGCCTGAAACATGGATTCGTAAACAGACGCTGGTGAATGCTGAACGCTATATTACTCAGGAACTGAAAGTGTATGAAGAAAAAATTCTGGGTGCCGAAGAAAAAATTCTTTCAATTGAAACGCGTCTTTTCAATGAGCTGGTGTTGAGTTTGGTTGATTATATTACGGCTATTCAGCTGGATTCAAACCTGATAGCGCAACTTGATTGCCTGTTGTCGTTTACCAAAGTTTCGGCTGAAAATAAATATGTCCGTCCCGAAATAACCGATACGGATGTACTGGATATTAGACAGGGTCGCCATCCGGTGATTGAAAAACAACTTCCGATTGGCGAAACCTATATTGCCAACGACGTATATCTTGATAGCGAGACACAGCAAATTATCATTATTACCGGTCCGAATATGTCGGGTAAGTCCGCTTTGCTCCGCCAAACTGCTATCATTACACTAATGGCTCAGATTGGATGCTTCGTGCCGGTTGAAAGTGCCAAAATAGGCGTCGTGGATAAGATTTTTACCCGGGTAGGAGCGAGCGATAATATTTCGCAGGGTGAATCGACTTTTATGGTTGAAATGAACGAGGCCGCCAGCATTCTGAATAATCTTTCGAACCGTAGTCTGGTACTTTTTGATGAACTTGGGCGAGGAACAAGTACGTATGATGGTATTTCCATTGCCTGGGCTATAGTGGAATATATTCATGAACATGGAAGTTGCAAAGCCAAAACGCTTTTTGCCACGCATTATCACGAGTTGAATGAAATGGAAAAATCGTTTCACCGCATTAAAAATTACAATGTGTCGGTAAAAGAAGTGGATAAAAAGGTGATTTTCCTGCGTAAACTCGTTCGGGGTGGAAGTGAGCATAGTTTTGGGATTCATGTGGCTAAAATGGCCGGTATGCCGCAAAGCATTGTAAAACGGTCGGAACAGATTCTCAAACAATTGGAAACAGATAACCGACAGTCAGGGGTTTCGAAACCGATTGGTGAAATTGCTGAGAACCGTGAAGGCTACCAGCTTAGTTTTTTTCAGTTGGATGATCCGGTGTTGGAGCAAATTCGTGATGAAATTAAAAATCTCGACATTAACAACCTTACTCCGGTTGAAGCGCTTAATAAGTTAAATGAAGTTAAGAGAATTATAACAGGGAAGTAATTTCCCTGTTATTTTTTGCACACATATTTTGAGGTTGTGCATAATCATGCTCTTTTTGAATTATTACTGCATGTTTATAAACTATCAAACCCAAAAGTTTATAAAAACCCATTTTATTAACGTGTCAGGTGCTGAAATTTTAGTACTTTTGTAGTTTCAAAATTGCTAATAAACTATCAAAATAAACATATAACTTTTTAGTATGAAGAAACATAATTTTAGTGCGGGACCTTCAATTTTGCCACGCGAAGTTATCGAAAAAACAGCTCAGGCAGTGTTAGATTTCAATGGATCAGGACTTTCAATGTTGGAAATAAGCCATCGTTCCAAAGGTTTTGAAGCAGTTATTGCTGAAGCCAGAGAATTATTTATTGAATTATTGAATATTCCTGAAGGTTA
>CAIKVR010000316.1 GCA_903830915.1 uncultured Bacteroidales bacterium | reverse complement strand
GATTGACATATCTCTATGATTACGGAATAATCTTTAAAGATACTTATTTTCAATGAATTACCCAAATGTTTTCACACTTATTTTATTGATTATCAGGTATTTGTTTTAATTTATAACGAACTATTGTCAATTGCAAATAATTGTTTTTTAAATGTTGCATGGAATTTGAATGTCAGATTTTCAAGGTCATTGGTGAATAAATGGTCAAAGAATACTCTTATTCATGCTCATTTTATAATTCAATAAAATTGGGTTATAACTCCTTGGTAAAAAACTTTATGAAAATTTAGACAATTCATTTATCTAGGTTTTAATCAAAATGTAACCCCAAAATATAGAGTTTAATTCCCGATTTTCTGCCACTTAAATACGTACTTGTCAGGTGATAAGGTATTATTTACCTCAATATCAAATGGTTCGTTTGTCCGAATGGATAGGATATCAGAACTGAAATTCAACTAATTACGAAACTAAACTCCACAATTGTAAGTGTAAACTTAATAATTAACGCAGATTTAATCCAAACTTTAACTACAATTTAAACTTTTTAGATTAAAAGGCTGTAAAATGTGTTCAAGTAAAAAGGAACAAATCGTGAGATTTATCCCTTTTTTGATGTAAATTATTTGTATCTCCCAAATCCAATCAAGGAATTATTTTGAAGAAATGCGATAACTTACTTCAAAAATAATCACCGCTATAATTTTTTACTAATGGAAATTATTGCCAAATAGCTTTCCCTAAAGGAAGAATAGTACGTCCATAGGTTTTATTAAGCAGGTTAGCTCCGGCAGCATAAAACCCAAGTAACGAAATGCATAATTCGCTCCAAGCTGCTATGGTGTGCCAGTATTCACCCATTTTAAAAGTATCGAGGAATAAGCCCAAGAATAACACATCAATTAAGACCAAAATTGCAATCAACACTTTGTTGGTTTTAAAAGCAGCTACGGTTACAAAAACCGAAAATATAAAATAACCCACGAAGGCAAATCCCAATTGTCCACCATCAACTCCGGCAAGCAGTGTTGCTCCTAAAGCACCGGTTTTAATCATCCAACTCATGGCCACAGCAATCCAGAACAGTCCGTATCCGCCAAAAGCAGTGGCACCAAACAAATTATTGTTTTTAAAATCATATATACTAGCCATTAGCTGAGCAATTCCGCCCAAAAAGATTGCCCAAGGAATAGCCATTGAAAGTCCTGTTGTCCAGCCTAATTTCTGAGATGCTGCTACCAAAGTAACCATCGCAAGTCCCGTAAGTCCGAGTGGTGCCGGATCAGCTGCCAGAACCGGTTGAACTGTTTCATTTTTCTGCATAAATAAGTTTTTGAGTTTTAAATTTACGGGTGCAAAGGTACAGTAATTTAGACAAGTATCGAACTTACAATTAGTTAAGTATATTAATTGAATCAGAATAATTACAGAATCTTGGAATAAAATACAAATATAATGAATAATTATACCTTTATTAATTTTTGTGTAGAGTATTTGCATATCCGAAGCAAATTATTTACTTTTGCTAAGTAAATGGTGATGGCAATTGTAAATAGTAAACGAATAAATTGTAAATAAATAAGATGGCAGCATTTAAACGCATATTATTGAAACTAAGCGGTGAATCGCTTATGGGTGAAAAGCAGTACGGTATTGATGAGAAAAGACTGGGTGAATATGCATCGCAGATTTCCGAAATTGTTGAAATGGGAGTACAGATTGGCATTGTTATTGGTGGTGGAAATATTTTTCGTGGACTAAGTGGCACTTCCAAAGGATTTGACCGTGTTCAAGGTGACCAAATGGGTATGCTGGCAACTGTGATTAATAGCCTGGCATTAAACTCAGCATTACAGGCTTCAGGTATCAAATCGCGTGTGCTTACTGCCATCCGAATGGAACCAATTGGAGAGTTTTATAGCAAACAAAAAGCTATTGCCAGTTTGGAAAGTGGCGAAGTAGTAATACTATCAGCCGGAACAGGAAACCCATTTTTCACTACCGATACAGGTTCATCGCTTCGTGCCATTGAAATAGAAGCCGATGTAATGCTTAAAGGAACGCGTGTGGATGGCATTTATACAGCTGATCCGGAAAAAGACAAGACTGCTACAAAATTCACCGAAATAACTTACGATGAGATTTATAACCGAAACCTGAAAGTGATGGACTTAACTGCTACCACCATGTGTAAGGAAAATAATATGCCAATTTATGTGTTCGATATGGATACAGTGGGCAACCTGAAAAAGGTAATAGAAGGTCAGAAAATCGGAACACTGGTAGCCCCCTAACCCCTGAAGGGGGAAAAGAAAGTTACCTCACATTTGTAACAACATTCAACTAATTATCAAAAAACAATCTCTAGTTCCCCTTTAGGGGCTAGGGGCAAATATAAAATTATGCAAGACATTAAACCCTATCTCACTCATGCAGAAGAAAACATGGAAGCAGCATGTTTATTTTTAGATGAAGCGTTAGCGCATATTCGAGCCGGTAAAGCTAATCCTCGGATTCTGGACGGAGTAAAAGTTGAATATTATGGTGCACATGTGCCCATTTCCAATGTTGCCACCATTACCACACCTGATGCTAAAACCATCAGTATTCAACCCTACGAAAGAGCATTGATTCCCGTGATTGAAAAAGCCATTCTGAATTCTGATGTGGGCATAACTCCTATGAATAACGGTGAAACTATTCGTTTGGGAATTCCGCCATTGACAGAAGAACGTCGTCGTCAACTGGCAAAACTGTCAAAAGGAGAGTGTGAAGATGCAAAGATTTCGGTTCGTAATGCACGACGAGATGCCATTGAACATCTTAAAAAGCTAGTAAAAGAAGGACTTCCCGAAGATATGGAGAAAGATGCCGAAGTCACTGTACAAAAGATTCATGACAAATATATCAAGAAAATTGATGAAATGTTTGCAGCCAAGGAAAAAGAAATAATGACAGTTTAATAAACGTTCAATTGAAGAATTTACAATTGGAAGAAAATTTCAGTCATCTCATCATTGCATGGGGTGACTGATATTTTTTATCTGTTATGCGAAAGACACAATTCATCTTGTTCATATCTTTGTCACTTGCAACTCTTACTCATGCAGAAGAAAAGCAGGACAGCACAGCATCGCGTAAAAGTCTGATTGTATTACCTTATGCATCGTATCAACAAGAAACCAGTGTTGCACCTGGAATTGCTTACGGATATTTTTTTAAAAGCAATAATTTGCAGAAAATCAGTTCTGTGATTGGAAATGTGGCTTATACATTTCGAAATCAGTTTACATTCAATGTCATACCAAAGATTTTTTTTGGTTCTGATAAATGGTATTTGTATTCCAGTCTGAATGTGAAGAATTATCCGGATTATTACTTTGGATTAGCAAATAAGCCAACTACAATAAAACAGGCATTTACATCCCAAAATATGGTGCTGTTGTTACAGCCACAATATATTGTTTCAAAGAATCTGCTGGTTGGCTTGACTATTTCTGCCCGTTTGGAAAAAATACTTACGGATTCAACTTTTGAGAATAACAAAATAGCTATATTTAAACAATATGGAAATGCCGGATGGGAACCATTTTCGGAAGTTGGTTTAGGGTTAGTCGCAGCTTTTGATAGTCGTGATAATCAATTTTACCCGCAAAAAGGTATCTTTGCAAAAACATTCTTTACTGTGTCTAAAGCAGGGTGGGGGAGTAGTTATTCTTTGCAGGAGTTTTCGCTTGATTTCCGACACTATATACCATTGCTTGGATCTCATTCCATCGCCTGGCAGGTTTACACTAATGCAATTTTTGGTACTGAAGGTATACCTTTTCAATTACTACCCACCATTGGCGGTAGGGATTTAATGCGTGGTTTTCGTCAGGGGATGTATCGGCAAAATGTACTTATGGTAGCGCAAACAGAATATCGTTTGCCTATTTATAATCGTTTAAAGGGAGCTGTTTTCTGCTCGTTTGGTGATGTTATGAATAGTGAGAATTATAGTATAGATAAGCTGAAAGTGTCTTATGGTGCTGGTCTGCGATACAGATTAAATGATGCGCGGGCTCATTTGCGATTTGACGTGGCAAAGAGTAACTACAACGATAACGTTCAATTTTATATTACAGCCACAGAGGCTTTTTGATTTTTTTTTGAATTTACTGACATCTTATTTTTATCACTTTATTTCTGAATAAAATGACCGGATTAGTTGTGAAAAATACAGGCAGTTGGTATCAGGTAAAAACTGATAGTGGAGAGCTTGTGGATTGTAAGATAAAGGGTCATTTCCGTATGTTGGAAATCCGCAGTACGAATCCTATAGCTGTTGGTGATGTTGTCGATTTTGAAATGAATGTGGATGGAACCGCTATGATTCATGCCATTCACGACCGCAAAAACTACATTGTGCGCCGTTCATCCAATTTGTCAAAACAATCACATATTCTTGCCGCTAATCTTGATTTAGTGGCACTGATTGTAACAGTGAATTATCCGGAAACATCCACCGTTTTTATTGATCGGTTTCTGGCTACTTGCGAGGCATATACAGTTCCTGCCTGTTTGGTTTTCAATAAAATTGATCGTTACAGCGAGGGTGAATTGCTTTATTTACAGGCATTGACAAATTTATACGAAGGTCTGGATTATCCGGTATTTAAAATATCTGCAAAACATTCTACAAATATTGATGAATTATCACAGTTTCTGACAGGGAAAAATACTCTTTTTTCAGGAAATTCAGGTGTTGGAAAATCAACACTAATCAACTCACTAGCACCACACTCTTTGGCAAAAACAGCTGAAATATCTTCCTATCACAATAAAGGAATGCATACTACTACTTTTTCCGAAATGTTTGAATTGAGATTGGGTGGTCATATTATAGACACTCCAGGAATTAAAGGTTTTGGTACGATTGATATGGAAATGAATGAAATAAGCCACTATTTCAAGGAGCTATTTGAAATTTCGAAGGAATGTAGATTTGGTAATTGTACACATGTTCATGAACCGGGTTGTGCTGTTTTGCAGGCGGTTGACAGTCATACGATAAGCACATCCCGCTATCTGAGTTACCGAAGTGTTTTAGATGACTGTAATGAGGGAAAATATAGATAAAATGAATATTTTTGCACATTTAACTGACAATTTATTGCAAAAACCGAATGAAATACAAAAATATTAAATACATTTGCATGTATATTTTACATTCAGAAACAAATTAAATACTTAAATTGATAATAATACTATGGCACAACATCAAATTGACCGTTTAGACAAAAAAATTCTACAACTTATTTCTCAGGATGCCCGTATTCCTTTTTTGGAAGTGGCTCGTGAGTGTAATGTATCAGGCGCAGCCATTCATCAACGTATTCAGAAGTTGAGAAATACCGGAATTATCAAAGGTTCTGAATTTGTGATTGATACATACAAAGTTGGTTTTCAGACTTGTGCTTATATAGGTATTATTCTAAATGATATCAAAATGTTTAATGCTGTAGTTGACGAACTAAAAAAAGTACCTGAAGTGGTTGAATGTCATTATGCAACCGGGAAATATTCAATGTTTGTAAAAATTTATGCCAAAGACAATCGTCATTTGTTGCAAATTATTTTGGATCATCTAACATTAATTCCGGGAATTGAACATACAGAAACATTCCAGATTTCGCTCGACGAGATTTTCCGTCGTCAACTTTCTGCTTTCGAAATTGATTCCAGTGTGGAAGTAATTGATGAAGAGTAATTCCGACATAAAATAATAGTAACTAAAAAATGCCTCAGCAATGAGGCATTTTTTGTAGAATAAAAAGGAATCACATTCGTTCGGGAACGTCAATTCCAAGCAATAACATGGCCGATTTTACTACAGATGCTACGGACTCTGATAATATAAGGCGGAACTGTATAAGTGCCTGATTATCTTCTTTTAAAATTGAGAAATCGTGGTAGAATTGATTGTATTCTTTTACCAGTTCGTACGTATAATTGGCTATCAAAGCCGGGCTAAACTCTTCACCTGCTTCGCGAACGGTGGCCGGAAACTGAGTGATCAACTGAATCAGGTTAGTTTCTTTGTCTGAAATTTCAAGGTTAGTTGAAATCATAGAACTGAAATCAATTCCCTGTGCTGTGGCTTTACGCAAAACCGATTTAATACGGGCATGGGTATATTGTATAAATGGACCAGTATTGCCATTAAAGTCAATTGATTCTTTGGGATTGAAAGTCATGCTTTTTCTTGGGTCAACTTTCAAAATGAAGTACTTCAAAGCACCAAGACCCACCATTAGGGCAATTGACTGAATTTCTTCGGGTGTGCAGTTGTCAAGTTTGCCGAGTTCCTCCGAAGTTTCACGAGCCGTATCAATCATTTCCTGCATTAAATCATCAGCATCAACCACTGTTCCTTCGCGGCTTTTCATTTTACCTTCGGGCAATTCAACCATACCATAAGAAAAATGAACCAGATTTTTTCCCCATTCAAATCCAAGTTTATCAAGTAAAATTGCTAAAACCTGAAAATGATAATTTTGCTCATTACCAACCACATAAACCATTTTGTTGATTGGATAATCGTTGTAACGAAGTTTTGCTGTACCAATATCCTGAGTCATATACACCGAAGTTCCATCGGCACGAAGCAGTAGTTTCTCATCTAACCCATCGCCAGTCAAATCGGCCCAAACTGAACCATCATCCCTGCGATAGAAAGCTTTCAATGCTTCACCACGCTCAACTTCCGATTTTCCTTCAAGGTAAGTCTCTGATTCATAGTAAATCTTATCGAAACTAACGCCCATCTGCTCATAAGTTTTGTCAAACCCGGCATACACCCAGCTGTTCATCATTTCCCAAAGTTGACGAACTTCAGCATCATTATTTTCCCAGGCCAGCAACATTTTCTGAGCTTCCAGAATAAGCGGAGCTGATTTTTTTGCTTCCTCCTCAGTCGCACCTTTTGAAATTAATTCCTGAATTTCAGCTTTATAATGTTTGTCAAAAATAACGTAATATTTCCCCACCAAATGGTCGCCTTTCAAACCTGAACTTTCGGGAGTTTCCCCATTTCCAAACAGTTTCCATGCCAGCATGGATTTACAGATGTGAATACCACGGTCGTTTACTATATTGGTTTTTACTACTTTCCAACCGTTTGCTTTCTGAATTTCGGCAATGCTATGTCCGAGCAGATTGTTGCGGATATGACCTAAATGGAGTGGCTTGTTGGTGTTGGGCGACGAATATTCAATCATCATAAGTTTGGCATCATCAGCCGGATTCTGAATACCAAAAGAAGCATCTTCGTGAATTTCAGAAAGTGTTTCGAGCCAATATTTTTTGCTTATATTCAGGTTCAGGAAACCCTTAATAACATTGAATGCTGAAATTACCGGATTATTTTGTACCAGATATTCGCCTATTTCCTGACCGGTTTGTTCGGGCGATTTACGTGCTGCTTTCACGAAAGGAAAGACCACTACAGTAAGATCGCCTTCGAACTCTTTTTTTGTTTTTTGAATTTGTATTTGATTTATCTCTGTATCAACAGAGTAAAGAGTTTTAACTGCTTCGAATACAGAAGTGGTCAGGATAGATTCTAAATTCATTTGGATTGGATTTATTTCGGACTGCAAAGATACAAAAATTAGCGAAAGTTTCAGAGCTTATCTTCTAATTAAAAAGCTGATAACCTGACTGTAGAAATAAAAGAGGAAACTAACTGATTGGTTGGTTTCCTCTTTTAAAGTACATTGAAGTTATGTTTAACTTACATTTTTACAACTGATTTTGTTCTTCTCAAACCATCTTTACTCCAGATTGTAACATAATAAACACCCGAAGGATAGTTAGATAAATCTACTTCTGCTTGTGGTTGATTTAATGGTATTGCTACTTTCAGTTGTTTCCCGAGTACTGTCATCACAGTGACATTAGTCGTATTGTCAGGAATTGAAAACCTGGTTATGTTGTTTGTTGGATTTGGATATAGATTCCAGCTATCTTCTGTAGGATTTTCAACAGCTGTGGTGCAACTGGAGTTCACGGTTGCATTATATTTTGATGAAGTACCCGAATACTCCCAACAGATATTCCCTGATGTGGATAAGTCAACTGTTTGTTCCGTAGAAGTAGTTCCATTACCGTTATTAAATATCACATAAACAGTTGGTTGAGTCATATTCGAAATCGTGTAAGTATAATATCCCTGAGCATCTTTGGTTATCAAATCACCTGGCCATGTTTTTTTAGTATTCAGGGAAGTGGTTACAGAATTCACTAATTCCCAAACCCATATAGACGCTGTAGTCCAACTTGTTGGAGCTTTAAACCGTACTGTTATAGATGAGGGTTTATATTGAATAGTATACATGCCTGACACAATGGCTGATATCGCTCCCGATGCTTCGGCAATTGCTTTTACAGTTATTGTTCCAATTGGCAATGTAACAGCACCGGTATAAGTAGTTGAACTAATGGTTGGGTCAGTTCCGTCCAAGGTATAATGGATGGTTGAGCCACTTGATGCTGTCATTGTTATGGTCTGTCCGTAGAAGTAGGTAGCTCCCGAAGGAGAAATGTTTGGAGCGGTTAAAATTGCGCTTTTTGACCAAACAGCATAATCAGTGCCATAGGTATTCATAATCCAGCCTGTTCCGGTTGGTGACCATGTGCCTGAACCAATTTTTACTGCAACTGCAGGAGCTGTATCACCATATCGTTTGTAAATGTATGCCGCATAAAAACTTGAGTTTTGGTCAACTGTAACAGTACTCCAGGAATCAATACCCGCTTTTTTACGAACAGCCATCAATTCATCAATTTTTGTTTTATTGTTTGTATAAGTACGTGTTGTTCCACTTTTAGTATAGGTTCCACCATAATAATGAGGCATAAATACACAAGGAATACCTTTATGAGTAAGGATGTAGGCATATCCTTTCATGATGTTATCTCCAAGAATTGCATTAGTAGCATCAGTAAAAGTATCGTGATTATCAACCAGGGTAACAGCATTTGAATTATAATCAACTGATCCGGCCAATCCGCTACTTGCGGTTAACAATGACCAGTTACTGTTTTTAAGCGCAGGTGATAGATAGTTATAATACAATGTAAAATCGAATGTTCCCGATTGTATTGTCCGATTATTACTGCTGCTATTAATCCAGTTTTGTAAAAGACCCTGATTTCCATCGAGATACTCACCAACAGAATAATAATATGAAGTACTATTCAGATAATCAAGAATATGAGAAGCATTAAAGCCTTTTGTCATATCCCAACGCCATCCTTCAAACCCTTGTTCTTTTAATTTAAGAAGGTATGCTTTCACCCCGGCTTGAACAGTAGAATTTGTGTGATCTAAATCACGTGCACCACTAAAATCCTGACCTTCATCGGCAGCTCCGGTTCCTTTAGGTCCTCTGGATGAATCCCAACCAGTATTAACTTCATCGGTTGAACAAATTGTTCCATTATCAGTCGTTGAAGTAGTTCCCCAGTCCGGATTTGTAAAAGTTGACCAGTTTGATGTTCCACTCCTATGATTAACCACAACATCAGCAATGGGATGCATTCCTGCAGCTTTTATGGCAGCAGTTGTAGCTGTCAAGTCGGTAGAAGTTCCCCACTCAGAATTAAAATTATATAATTCAGTGGGAATATATCCAACTCCACCGGTGGATTTACTAGCCGGAGGCATCCATATCATATCAAAGCCGGCAGCTTTGAGTTCGCTCACTTTGGATTGAAGAAATTTATAATAATTTCCCTCTGCAGAGTGTTTACCTTGCTCATCCCAGCCATAAGCCTGAAACATGATGTCATCCAAATATGCCGGAGTTTGAGCTTGAATTTTTACAGAGAATAGTGTCGCCAAAAAAACAACACAAAATGCAAGAGTAATCTTTTTCATGGATATGTTTTTAAAAATGAGGTTGTTGAATCGCAAAAATACGGACAAGAACTATGTGTACAGAGAAAAGCTCTGAAAACAACAAGATTTAGTTATGCAAACGTTTGAAATGTAGAAATGTGGAGAATTGTAATGATTAATTCAGCAATCCTGCAAAGTTATTCTTTGTTCCGTTGTAGATGTTCAAATCCACATATCCTTTTATCCCAGGAACTTTGTGTTTGTCCGAAGTTTGCCAGAATGTCCAGTTACCATCGGGTTTTGCTTTATAATCAACAATCCATAGTTTGCATTTTTCGGGCAGACATTCGTGGAGGTATTTGTTGAAATAGCGATAATTGCAATATACTATAGGGAAGCAGGCCATTTTGTTGGAAACGATACTTATAAAATCCATTAATTCAGACTTAACCTGATCGACAGGGGGCATTCTTCGTGAAAATTCGAGGTCGAGAACAGGAGGTAAATCACCTTTGTTGAATTTAACTCTCGAGAGAAAATTTAGAGCCTGTTCTTTTCCACTGCTTTTGTATGTGAAAAAGTGATAGGATCCAACCGGGATATTATTATTCCGTGCGCCCTGATAATTCTCAACATATTTCTCATCCTGTTTTGTAGCTCCTTCGGTTGTTTTCAGAAACACAAAACTGGGTTGATGTTGCCCTAGTGTTTCCCAATCTATGTTTTGTTGATGATGCGAAACGTCAAGTCCCCATATTTCGCCATCAGTACTTACTTGAATCGGAACAAAAGTGCTGTGTGGCGTTTTATGTTTACGATTGCTTCGGGCATAACTACGTTTGTGGTTGCTGTGACGTTTTTTCTTTGCTTCAGCAGGAAGTTGAATAAAAAAAATGGAGAATAAAATAATTAGAAATCTGATTTTCATAAACTTTAGATTAATTTCTGTTGAGATAAATTCAGTAGATTGCAATAAATCAACAATTTGAAACAAAGGTAAGTTATTTTACTGTTAATTTCAAATCTTTTTGGGATAAAACGCATATAAATTAACTTTAAATATAGATGAATATGATTTTTAAAAAGAATTTTGATAGTCTTTTTTTTGTTTATGATGAATAAGCAACAGATAATCCGTAATTTTGTAGTCAATTAAATCGCTTTCCTTTTATGAGAAAAATAATTTTAGCTGATAATCAGGATATTTCAATAGCCGGTTGGTTATATCTGCTTCAAAATCAGCAAAACATATCGGAAGTGCTGGAAGTGACCAATAAGAAGGAACTTCTTACTTCACTTACGGAATCTCCAGATTCGTTGATCGTTTTGGATTATACACTTTTCGATTTTGAAAGTGTCAATGATTTGGTTATTCTACAAATGCGCTTTGAACATACTGACTGGATTATTTTTTCGGATGAATTGAGCGATGAATTTCTTCGTACCTTGCTTTATAATACACATTCATTCAGTGTTTTAATGAAAGATTCAACTAAAGATGAAATATTAAGAGCCTATAAAGATTCTGTAAAGGGAGTACGTTATATTTGTAATTATGTGAGCAATATTCTGATTAATACTAATAAATCTCAGCTTAATCTGAATCCAAAACAGATACTTACCCAGACAGAACAGGAAATCTTGAAAGATATTGCGTTAGGAAGAACCACTAAAGAAATAGCGGTGAAGCGTTTTGTAAGTATTCATACTATCATGACTCACCGCAAGAATATCTTTCGTAAAATTGAAGTGAACAATGTGCATGAGGCCACCAAATATGCTATGCGAGCCGGCATTGTGGATTTGGCGGAATATTACATTTAGTCAGAAAGTGTAAAGTTGAAAGTTATAAAGTATAAATGAATATTGCAGCATTATTATCAGGTGGAGTGGATAGTTCGGTGGTAGTACATCTGTTGAAGGAAGCAGGATACACCCCGACTTTGTTCTATATAAAGATTGGTATGGACGATGATGAATTACTTCATTGTAGTTCCGAAGAGGATATTGATATGGCTTCGCTGATTGCCCGTAAATATGGTTGCAAGTTGGAAGTAGTTGATTTACATGCAGATTACTGGGAAAATGTGGTTTCATACACTATTGAAAAAGTAAAGCTGGGTCTTACACCAAATCCGGATGTGATGTGTAATAAGCTGATTAAGTTTGGAGTATTTGAGCAACGGGTAGGGAAGGAGTTTGACAGAACAGCAACGGGTCATTATGCCACTACTATAGAAAATGAAGGAAAAGTATTTTTGGGTACGGCAAAAGACCCGGTAAAAGATCAGACTGATTTTCTGGCACAAATCAATTACTTACAAGTTTCAAAGCTAATGTTTCCTATTGGTGATTTAATGAAAACAGAAGTACGGGATATTGCTGTTTCTGCTAATTTGCCAAGTGCCAAACGTCAGGATAGTCAGGGAATTTGTTTTCTGGGCAAGGTCAATTACAACGATTTTATACGTCGTTATTTGGGCGAAAATGAAGGTCCGATAGTAGAATTTGAAACGGGTAAAATTTTAGGCAAACACAAAGGGTACTGGTTTCATACAGTGGGCCAACGTAAAGGACTTGGTCTGTCGGGTGGACCATGGTATGTGATAAAAAAAGATGTGCCTGGAAATATAGTTTATGCTTCCAAAGGTTTTGAAGTAGATACGCAATATGGAAATGAATTTACTATGCGTGATTTTCATTTTATCACTGAAGATGTTTGGCAAAATTCTTCGAACGAAGTGGATATTACCTTCAAAATACGCCATACTCCGGACTTTACCAAAGGTAAAATTTTCAAAACTTCTGAAGGTTATCAGCTTATTTCTTCTCAAAAACTTCAGGGTATTGCTCCGGGTCAGTTTGGGGTAATTTATGATGCTGAATCCGGAATTTGTGTCGGAAGTGGGGAAATAATTTAAATCATTTGAAATTTAATTTGTTTCACTTTGTAAATTCTGAAATAAGTTGTAAATTTACAGCGTATTAAGAATTTATTTGCGTTAATTATAAAACTGCCTTTTCAATCTGAATTTTATTGCATTGATAATGAAACAGATTTTGCGCTTTATCATACTAATTCTTGTTCTTTTTGTTGGTGAAAGAACTTATAGCTCAGAACTTGATTTTGATAAATTACTTATTCAACCAGCCAATAAAACTTTAGGCACAGTTTGGGTTAACGACGCATCGATTAGTGCTTCAATTTCAGGTAAAGCATCGGTATGTCCTAATGCCAATAACCCTTTAGTTACTTTCACCGGTTCCGGAGGAACTGCCCCTTATACTTTCACTTATAAAATAAATTCAGGAGCCAATCTTACTTGTGCAACCGCTTCAGGAAGTAGCACTACCACAGTTTCTGCCCCTACTAACGTTGTTGGCAAATTCGATTATATACTTGTTAGTGTTACCGATGCAACAAATACAACAAAGCTAACACCCGATACGATATCGGTAATTGTTAATTCATTACCTAGCGTAGATTTTTCGTACACGAATGATAATACCTGCTCTGGAACCAATATTCAGTTTACACCAACAGTTACCGGCTCAGGTAAACTGACTTATAAATGGGATTTCGGGGATGCTAAAAGTTCAACAGATATTAATCCGGTTCATTCTTTTGAATCTGTAGGATGTACTTCTTCTTCATTTAATGTTACTCTTACTATTACTGATGCAAATGGTTGTACCGGAAGTAAAACTCATTCTATCACAGTAATACAAAAACCTGATATTGATTTTGTCGATAAAAATAATCCTTTTGACCCCTATTCATACAGTAATTGTTCTTTGGCTTCAGCAGTTAATCCAAACTTTACTGTTACCGTTGATAATCATTCGATATCTACAAATTGTATCAATAGTTACAATGTGAATTGGGGCGATGGAAATTCCGAAATGAATATTACTTTCCCAATCACACATACCTATACCCGCTTAGGTGGATTCAACATGGCTTTTACAGCTATAGGAAAATCCTGTAATAATACAAAGACCTATATTGTAAAGAACGAAACAAATCCGAAAGGAGGAATAACAAGTCCTGGAAATACTAATAATCTAAAGGCTCCAACACCTCCTCAGGAATTTACTATTTCAGGATGGGGTACGAATTCTCCGGGGACAACTTATACTGTTAATTATGGCGATAATACTACGTTGGTATTAACACAGGAACAAATGAAAGCATCAATTTATTACAATTCAACCAATCCTGATGCTTCAACAAATTATCCAATTCCTCATTCGTACACGAATTCCAGTTGTACTTATTCCATGTCACAATTCACAGTTACACTGAATATTACAAATTCATGCGGAACAACACCTGCAACAGTATCTAATATAATTGTTTCAACAAAACCAATTCCAGATTTCACACTTCCTTTGGTAACTTGCGTTAATTCAAATGTAACATTTACCAACACAACATCGGGCGGATATAGTTCCGGCTGTAATCAAAATGCCATCTATACATGGAATTTTGGCGATGGTAGTGCCATTGTAACAACTCCACTACAATCTTCAATATTTTCAAATGGAATTCATACTTATACGCAACCCGGAAAATATACAGTCGTACTAAAAGCTCAAAATTCATGTGGTGATTCTACGATAAGTAAACAAATTTGCATTGAGCCACCTTTAGTGCCTCAATTTAAACCAGATACAATAATCGGTTGCGCACCGCTTCCAATAAAAATTGTCAATACCACTGATACATCAAAAGTTTGTGTGCCACCAACCTATCTGTGGACAATAACTTATGCAGCAGGGAATTGTGGAACAACATCGTCATACACAATACCAACTGGCAGTTTAACTTCTAAAAATCTATCATTTTTATTTAAAAATCCCGGAACTTATTCTTTGAAATTATCAGTCACTAATAGTTGTGGGACTGTTACATCAGCTGCTCAATCAATAACAGTGATACAACCACCTACAGCCACAATCAATACAATTTCAGATTTATGCGGCCCGGGTAATATCAACCCTACTGCCATTGTGAATAATTGTACACCATCAGGCACACCTACCTATGCGTGGAGTTTCCCGGGAGGAACTCCGGAAACTTCAACCAATGCTATTCCCGGTGCTGTTTTATACACTACACCCGGAAATTATACGGTTTCGCTTGTTGTGAAAAATGATTGTGGTCCCTCGGTTAAGTCAACTAAATCATTTACTGTGTTTGAAATACCAGTTTTAACCAATACTGTTTTGACACAAACGGTTTGTTCGGGAGTTCCTTCAGATTCTATTCCGTTGAAATCAAGTGTAAACGGAACAACTTTTACATGGACTGCAACTGCAACAGCCGGAATCTCTGGATTTATTACTTCTGGCACTACAAAAACGATTCCAATACAAACTATATCAACTACCAACTCTTCTTCCGGAACAGTAACTTATGTGATAACCCCAAAGTCAGGAAATTGCTCGGGAACCCTTGTAAATTATGTAATTACTGTAAATCCAGCTCCAAAAATTACAACTCAACCAGTATCAAATCATTTGTGTAAGGACGGAGTCATTTCAGCATTGAGTGTTGTAGTTGCATCTTCGGGTGGAACGCCACAATTTCAATGGTATCTCAAAAAAAATAATAACGGTGTTGATTCGCTTTTGCAGGGTGAAACAAATGCTAATTACACACCACCAACTTCGGTTGTAGGTAAAGCATATTATTATTGTTTGATTACATTGAGTTCGGAAGGTTGTAGCTCATTGGTATCAAATACAGCAGAAATATGGGTAGAAGAATTGCCGGTAATCACTACTCAACCAATACAATTACAAAGAATATGTGTAGGTGGAACAATCTCGACTCCTTTATCAGTTGTTGTTACAGGTGGTGCCGGAATTTCTTATCAATGGTATTCAAATACAACAAATACAACAGTGGGTGGAACAAAAATTACAACCAACGGGGAAAGCGCTGCTTACACAGCACCAGCATTTTCATTGCCGGGTCAGTATTTCTATTATGTTGAAACCAACTTTTCGGGAAGTGGTTGCGGAAATCCTATTTTAAGTTCTGTTGCTGAAGTTAATGTCGTTGCAGATCCAGTTATTGTATCGCAACCCTTATCTACCGATACTTTATGTCAGAATGCTGTTTCTGATAGTTTGAAAGTATCCGTCTCGGGTGGAATTGGTTCTTACGCTTATCAATGGTATAAAAACACTTTGAACAGCATTACAGGGGGAACTTTATTGCCTAATGATACAACTTTTGCATTTTTACCGCCAACCGGAGTTGTCGGAATTACATATTATTATTGTGTGATAACTCAGCCAAACGGACCGAATTGCAGCATTACTTCTGCAATATCAAGCGTTATCGTAAAACTTTCGCCGATAATATCCACTCAGCCGACAGCATCTACGGTTTTGTGTAAAGATGCCCCTTCACCTGTTTTGAGTGTAAGTATTGCAAATGGAATAGGCACACCATCTTATCAGTGGTATAAGAATAATGATGATAATACAACTTCAGGTACTGCCATATCAGGCGAAAAAAGTAATACATATAAACCATCTACTTCTTCTATCGGCGATGTTTATTATTATTGTATTGTTACATTACCTTCAGGTGGTTGTAGTGTTCTAGTTTCAACTACAGCTAAAGTTACAATAAATCCCTATCCAGTTATTTCAAATTCAACTTTGTCTATTTGTAATGGAAAGAGCTTTGAAGTAACTCCATCACCTGCTTCTTCAAAAAATATTGTCCCTATTGGCACAACCTATACATGGGCTGCTCCTGTTATTTCACCTCTGGGTGCAATTACTGGTGCAAAAGCGAAACTAACTCCTCAGACTTTTATTGGGGATACTTTATTTAATATTACCAATACTCCGGCAAGTGTAACCTATACGGTGATTCCATTGGCGGGTTCGTGTTCTGGTTCAGCTTTTGAAATTACGGTCACGGTAAATCCTTCCATTTTAGTAAGCACTACTAAAAAAGATATTAGTTGTTTTGCTGCAGATAATGGATCTGTTCAAACTGTTATAAGTGGTGGAGTTCCATTTAGCACCGGAGCTCCTTATACAGTCAACTGGACAGGTCCAAATGGTTATTCGTCAACTGATGCGAATATTTCTGATTTGAAACCGGGAATTTATATTTTGGAGGTTAAGGATGCGTCCGGTAATTGTCCTGTGACATTAAACGATACAATTTTAGAACCGGCAGATCTATTAATTCACGCAGATAGTGTAAAAAACATCACTTGCTATAATGCTGCAAATGGTGTGATTGCTTTAACCATAACGGGTGGAACAAAACCATACAGTTTTACATGGACTAAAGATGGAAATGCATTTTCACCAACAACCGGTTATCTGACAAAACTTAGTCCCGGAACTTATTCAGTCTCAGTTTCGGATAAACATCTCTGCGGACCAAAAACTTCTACTTTCACTCTTACACAGCCACAACCATTGGTTGCAACTTTAAACAATCAAACAAATAACGTGTGTTTCGGAGATTCGATTGGTACAATTAACGTGAGTATAACCGGTGGAACAAAAGTAGAAACTTCTCCCGGAATTTATGATTACAAATATTCCTGGATAGGACCGAACGGATTTATAAGCTCATTACAAAATTTGATAGGTTTAAAAGCCGGAAAATACTCGCTGACTGTCAGCGATAGTTTGGGATGTACAAACAATTTGGATGTAACCATAACTCAGGGAACTGAAATAAAGATTAATGAGGTAACTACTCCGGTAACGTGTTATGGCGACGATAATGGTTCAATTACGATAAATCCTACAGGAGGAACTGCACCTTATACTATTGAATGGAGTAATTTGGGAAAAGGGAAAATACAAAACAATTTAACTGCAGGCGATTATAAAATAACTGTAACAGATGCATTGAATTGTAAAAAAGAATTTCATGTAATACTGGTTGAGCCTCCGGTATTTAAAATCTCACCAAAAGTAAAACAAGTAAGTTGCCATGGCGCAAAGGATGGAAGTATTAAGTTGAATTTTATTGGCGGGAAAAGTCCTGTAACATTGGTTTGGAGCGATAATTCTCCTGCCGGAACTGAACGGAATAATATCGGACCGGGTACTTATTCCGTAACTATTAAGGATGGAACTCCCTGTATTATAGACACTACATTTATTATTAATGAGCCACCGCAATTGACCGTGTCGGGAAAAATCCGAAATGCATTAGATTGCAATAAATCAAACAGTGGTGCTATAAATTTATTGGTTGATGGAGGAACTCTACCATACACTTACAACTGGTCGAACGGACTTAAAACTAAGAATCTCGACAGTATACAGGCAGGTGATTATTTTGTAACTGTAACTGATTCAATAGGTTGCTCTCAAACTGAAAAATATTCAGTTTCTCGTCCTGCTGCAATATCCATAAAAATTGACACGATAATAGATTTTAATTGTATTACCAAAAATGTGAAGGAAATATGTACAGCACATGTTTCAGGCGGACAAGCACCTTATAAGTTGGTCTGGTCAAGTGGTCAAGTTAGTGGTTTGAACAATGAGATTATGGAAACTTCACAAAATGCTGTAATGGTTTCGTTGAATGTAACGGACGACCTTGGCTGTTCGGCAAATTATTCGTTCACTACCAATGTTCCAACACCGGGAATCACTTATATACTGCAGGATTGTAATAAACGAACCTATCAGTTTAATGCAGTTGTACCAAGCGAACAAACTGATTTTTATAGTTTTACATGGGATTTTGGCGATGGAACGACATCCACATTAAAATCACCCCAACACATTTTCCCGACACCCGGTAGTTTCAACGTTCAACTCACTATAAAAGGAAGTTGTAGTTCAACTTATTCTACCAATGTGATTGTGGAACAATTACCCGTAATATCAGTTTTCCCTCAACCCAAATTGTGTCAGAATGATTCTGTAACTATTCATGCAAGCGGTGCATTTACTTATAAATGGAATGATGGCACTTCGGGCGACAGCCTTGTTTTGAAACAGTCGGGCGATTACAGTGTTATTGGTACTTCAAAAGCAGGTTGTACAAGCATTTTCGATTTTAATGCAAGTTATTTCGATACGTATAATTATGTAATTCAATCGGATAAAAATGAAATTACTGCTGCCCTGACTTCAGAACAGAAAGAAAGTTCGTTCACGGTACATTTTTGGACAGAGTTTGTCCCTTCTTCTCAGTATTATTGGGATTTTGGCGATGGTACAAAGGATTACGGTGCAGATATATTTCATACTTATACAATAACAAAAGATGGGTATATAGATGTGAAATTACAAGTAATTAACCCCTATGGTTGTTTGGAAAATACAACTAAACGGATTTGGATTACTACTACTGGTTTACCCAATAGTTTTTCGCCCAACGGGGATGGGAAAAATGAAGTTTTTCTTCAGGGTTGGCGCATTCAGGTGTATAACCGGAATGGAGTCTTACTTTATGAAGGAGTTAACGGTTGGGATGGAACCTTTAATAATCAGCCGGTTTCAAACGATACCTATTATTATATTTTGTATTACCCAACACCATCCGGAACAAAATCAAGATCGGGTTTTGTAACTATTGTTCGATAATGTGAAATTCAGATGAAGAAAGCCGTATATATATTCTTTTTTAGTATGATTGCTTACTGGGTTGATGCACAGTCAAATGTACGGTTGGTTAATTACTGGGATAATACTTTTTATATCAATCCGGCTGCCATAGACGAAAAAAACCTGATGGATATTAGCATGGCAGTTCGTAAACAATGGATTGGATTTGCCGGGTCACCTACCACAGTGTTTGTTGCGGGAGCTATATATAACGAAGACCTTTATACTCAGTTTGGACTTAAAGCGGTGCAGGATCAAATTGGTTACACATCCTCAACCAATATTGATTTTACGTATGCATATTCTTTAACAATGAATAATAATTGGAAATTAAATTTGGGATTAGCCGCATCTTATCAAAGTTTGGCGTATGATATATCAAAAATTAGCTTTCCCACAAATGAAGAAGCTTCCATATACAGCAGATTGGCAACACAAGATAATTTTAATGCACAAATAGGAGCAGAGCTCATTAATCATAATTGGCGCTTTGGGCTTTCAGGACAGAATATTTTTTCGTTATTTAGTAATTCAATTACAAATAAAGTATATAACAATACGAATTTCCTGTACGGTATGTATCGGGATTATTCTCACGAATTTATGAATTTGGGCTATGGACTTTGTGCTATTCAGTATGGAAATACAATTCAAATGGAAATGAATATCAATTCCTATTTTAAATTAAGTAACTCAAATAATCCCTTTCAGATTGGGTTTTTCTATCGAACATGGAGTGAAATGGGGTTTTTACTTGGGGTAAATCTCAGTAAGAATTTAAAAGTGTCATACACCTACGATTACGATATGGGCGGAATTAGTCAAAGTTCCTTCGGTAGTCACGAATTAATGATTTCTTATAGTTTTGACAAAGTATGGAAATGCAGAAATTGTTGGTTCTAATCCCCTAAACCTACAACTCCACTGGTACAATCACCTTAATACTTAGATTTCTTCCAATATTAAAAACTCCTTCACGGCCTGTAACTAAATTTTCAGGTGCATATTTCAAACGGCTCAGGTGGCTTTGGTAAGCTTCATTCGTGAGATTAGAACCGTTAATGTAAACCGAAAAAAGCAAGTGTTTAGCAGTTACAACGTCAGTTCCTAAACTTGCATTTAGAAGCGTGTAAGCCGGAGTGGCAGTCTCTGTATTATAAGCTGAATAAATATTATTCTGAGCAAAATTATGTTCAATACCAACCAGAAAATATAAATTTTTCAGGGTTTTCAGACTGTTGTGAATATCTATGCGGATATCTGATTTCCATTTGGGAGCTGGAGTTAAAGGAAGATATTGGGTTGAGTCAGGCTGATTCAGAAGTTGGCTGTTCACATACGAAAAACTGTTTTCGAAATGAAGCCAGTGTTGCGGATGCGGGTGAATGTCGATGCTGAATTCACCACCCATGATGCGGGCATTACCTGAGGAAAATTTAAATGCCGGAAAATTATCGATTGTTGAATCATTTCCATTTTTAGCAGGTAACCTGCTGGAAAATATATAATTGTCGATAGAATTCAGAAACAGATTTAGTTTGGAACTGATATGTTCACTTTCAAATCCCAGTTCATAATCTATTTGCAAACTGCTTTCGGGTTTCAGGTTTGGATTCCCTATTTCGTACCGGATAGTTCCTTCATGAACACCATTGGAGCTTAATTCGTTGATAGATGGCGCACGAAACCCCTTTGATAAATTCAGTTTTGAATTCCAGTTCTCATCAATTTGGTAACTTGCACCCACGCTACCACTGAATCCGGGAAAGTCAGTTTTAAAACCTGCAAATCGTTGAATGGAGCTAATGTCAGTGGAGTTGGTTTTCTCGCCCGAAGGTTTCAGAAAGAGTGGGTCAGCAGTTTCAGAACGGTTATCAATGCGAAGTCCGCCGCTTATATCCACATTTCCGATTTTCTTTTTGGCAATAACAAATCCACCAATATCAAATAACCGGTATTCAGGCACAAGGTATTCTGAACCTAAGTTCAAAGAGTTTTGGTACATGCCGTTTATTCCGAATGAAATTCCGAAGCCATTGTTTTGTGGAAGTAGATAATGAATATCATAATTGACCGTATGAAGCTGAAAATAAAGACCGTATTTATTCGGATTCAGTATGTCGCCAAATTCCTGACGACGATTTTGCTGATAACCAAGCGTGGTTTTCAATGTCCCCGAACCCATCAGTATATTGTTATTCCACACTACTTTGTAATGATTCACCACCTGATAAGGGAACGGTTTTTCGTACGAAATAAAATCGCTTTGTGTAGCGATAGATTCACCTGCTGTATTATTGCTTAGTGCAACAGGTTTTGTAAAATTACCCGTCAAACTATCGCGGTAGCCTTCTACCATGCCCGGAATAAGCTTATAAGCACTCAGGCTAAGGTGAGAATACCCCCACGATTTATTCAGTCCGATTAGTCCCGAAATAGCATTTTCGCTGAAACCTGAATTAAATACATAGCCATCGTAACGGTTTTGATAAGCGTGAGCTTGTTTGTTGCTGTAGCGCAAATCCCAGATTATATCTTTTTTATGTCCGGCAAAATCTGCCGAGTAAGCAATCAACCCGTTATTGGTTTGATAATCGGTCATCAGGTTTAATTTCATTTTGCCTTCAGGTAGAGTGGGAGCAGAGAAGAAACTGATAACACCCGCCATTGCATCCGAACCATATAGCAAGCTGGCAGGACCTTTCAGAATTTCAGCACTATAAACGGCTGCTTCATCAATTTCAATACCGTGTTCATCGCCCCATTGCTGTCCTTCTTGTCTGACATCATCGTTCACTATCACAACACGATTGTAACCTAATCCACGAATCACAGGTTTTGAAATGCCGCTTCCGGTGGTAATTTGTGAAATTCCGGGCTGGGAGGCAAGGGCATCAATTATGTTAGTTGATGATTTTTGCAATAAATCAGTTTGAGTAACTATCGATATTGGTGTTGGAGTTTGTAGCATTTTCAGTGGATTACTATGCCCGTGAACCAACACTTCAGTAATTTCGGTAACTGACTCTTCCAAAACAAAGTCTTTTCGATTGATTTCTGATAAATCGATTGTTTCAGCTTCTTTTTTATAGTTGATAAAGCTTACTTCAACTTCCAGTTTCTTCTTTGGAAGTTTATTGACAGAGTAGTTACCACTATTATCGGTTACGGTACCGATTCCAAGTTCAGGAAAAAGAATAATGACTCCAACAAGTGGTTCTCCTGTTTTGCTATGAATAGTACCGTGTAGTGAAGTCTGAGCAGAAATACTGAATGGTAATAAAATAATAAATAGGAGGTAGGTTATTCTCTTTAACATGACGAATTGGTCGGTTTGTGCTATGAGAATGCAAATTGTGTACGAATTGTTTGAATACCTGCCAACAATTAGAATGATTTAACGAATTTATGACAGAATCTTATTTTGAATAAACTTTGATAGGGATTGTCAAACCTAAAAGAATAAATAAATAGCCCGAAAAAATAGGGGCAGTTTTCACCTTTGTCGTTTTGTTTCATTTCCAGATGGTTTTGATAGAAAAACTGCTGAAATTAGTTAATACGAAACTGACCCTGTCGCTTGGAGTGAACGGGGTTGGGAATTTGTGTGGGTCACTATCGGGTTATAGCGTCACAAGATAATCCCAAATTGTCCATTAGAACTATTTGATTTCTGAGTATCTATTTTTTTGTTAGGAAATCTAATGGACACCATTAGAAAATTGGAGTTATACAGTATTTATTATCAACACGTTATATTACATTAATTCATTATTTTTGCATATTATTTTTGTCATATAATGCACAGTTATGGAATTAGAGTTCGTAGATAAGGAAATTACAGCTTATGGTGGG
>CAIKVR010000315.1 GCA_903830915.1 uncultured Bacteroidales bacterium | reverse complement strand
GTTGGAACTCGCGAGACCCGATTCAGATCAGCAATAAATTCTCAAAAATAGCAACATTATAAAAGACAAGACGACTTCTATAACAAGTGAGTTGGGAAGGATGTTTAATCTGAATTAAAATTTTGATAGAATTGATTTTCAATTGCCTGTCGGCGCCATTTATTCCCAACGCTGCCGCACGAATCTTTCGTGTGGCAATTTTTTAGAGTAACCACGCGTTGAAATCATGCTGTAGCGGTGTGGGATTATAGAAATAATCAATAGTTTGGAGATTATTTCAATTGCCTCCGGCTTAAGCCGAAAGAATGATTTCAACAGAATGAAAAAACAAAAAAAATAAACTATTTTTGTTATACTTTTAAATGTAAATACAACGTATTAAATAATCCTGAAATTATGCTATTTACAAATTACACCGACTTTGAACTAAACATTTTCAATTCTGTAAAAAAGTACTTTGAAAAGTTGCCACCTTTTGCATCCGACGATTACAAAAATGGTTTTCTTGATTTAGTTTCTCAGTTTGGTGCAGGTGGTGAAGAATATATTTTAGTTGGTTCAATGTACAATGAACTGATTGAAACCAGAATACTCTTAATCTACGAAAAACTCACAAATACCGACAAAAAAGAAGTACAGGTATTCTACGAACGAAATTTTCTGGATAATTATTACGATGCTGATACAGAAGATTATATTTATGATTCCGACGATTTAGTTAGTGAAATTGTGGCACGTTTTAAAACCTGGATATATGATAATTATTCACTGGATGAATTATTATTTGAGGAGGAAATTGAAGACGAAGAAAATGAACATGATGAAATAAAATTTGATGGAGAGGGTGAAAATTATTATGACTATTTCATACTGAAGGTAAGACTTGAACAAAACAAATTTAATACTGAAAGCCACCCATCAGAATACGATTTTTCTAAAGAGTTTCCTGCTTACTTTGAAACTTTTAATTGCTTAAAACCGGAGGAAGGTTGGGAAATTAATTGCTATTATTTCTATGAATCACATGGTGGACACCCTGTTATTTATGCCAAACGAACCGATGAAGATATACACGAGCTTCTTAGTAAAATTGATAATGGCATTTACAGATACGATCATCGGATTTTTGAGTATTGTGAATCGGTTATTCCTATATATCATATACAAGTAAACAATCTCAGAAAGGGATTATTCCAACTACTCATTTTACAAGTTATTGGGGCTGATTTTGCCCGATTCTGGCATGCCATTTATGGCTCTGTTACACTGATAAGCTCAAAAAGCCAACTCGAAAAACTTTTGGAAAGAGAAAAATTTGAGGATAAAGCCAATACTCTTATCGAAGATATTGATGAAATTATTGAAGTTGATGAATACGATGATACCATCTGCTATAAACTTCTGAGCTTTAATGCCTGGCGTGGAATAGAACGAAAAACATATTCTGTTTCACGGAATTTTCCGCATAAAATCACTGTCGAAAATAAAGAACTTCTGGCTAAATATCATTGCGGGATAACATTTTAATTCTAAAATGTTTTCTGCATCATCCAATCTAAATAGGTTTTGCCATCAACCCATTGACTTTTATCAGTAGTGTTTTCCTTTTCATTCAAATTGTGCCAATCAAGTCTAAAGATATTCTTAGCAATCATATTATCTTTTTTCCAATCAGGTTTAGCTATTTTACCCAATTCAGAAGAATCACGAAGTAAAATAAACGAATTAAGAATAAATTCTTTTTTATGAATACGTTTTAGCTCCTTTTCTATGTTTGGTAATGTTTGATTATCTGATTTGTCAGCAATTTTGATTTTTTCTTTATCCTTATCCGTATTAAAGTCTTTCGTTCCCATTTGTCCTTTCGGATCAACAAAGTTGATATACACTTTATCCTTAGAAATAAGCCACATAATAAAGTCTGGATAAAAAACTTCAGAGTCGTCATTTAGATAAATACCAATGGATTTCAATGATTCAACATTACGCATCAAGAACACATCAAAACCGTTGAATACTTGACTATGTTTTTCAATATATTCTGCGAAATCTTTTACAAATTTCTTTTCACCAGCATTTAGTTTGTCGGGAGTAAGTTTTAGGTTTTCCTCTAAAATAGTTTTCTTATCTTCCAAAAGAGGAGCATAAATATGATTTCCAATTTCCTTGTTTTGTAGTGATAACGAAGTTTCTAATTGTTTGATTGTTTCTTCAAATGCTTGAATCTCTTTATTAAGTTCCGTTTCTGTTTTTGGCTTTCCATTTTCCTTTGACAACTTGAATGATTTAACCAATGTGTATTTCTCAATAAAATCACCTCTTTTGTCACCAATCGACTGTTTCAAAGGTTCTTCATATTGATAAATGCTACTGTTTAAATGCCAATTAATTTTGTTGCGGACTTTCTTTACAAACTCTTCTGCAACCTTTGAATTTATTATTTCAGTGAAATCAAAATCAAATTCATTTATATTCTCTTTGTATTGAATTTCATCAATATATACTAATACATCAAGCATATTGATTACTGATAAGCTATTGTCAGAGCTTTTACAGTATAGTTGAATATCAGCTTCATCAGATTGCTCAACAATTGTTTTGTGGAATGTTTTAGAATTAATATAATTCGGAAAATCTCTGTTCGTATTTATCAGTAAATTTCTAATGTTTTTTCCTTCTTTAGCTCTATCAGTCCTATAATCAAGACTAAAAGAGAACTGATTAATTTCAGCTGTTCGCAGTTCACCATTGAACAGGTATTCATACTCTATCTTTCGTTCATTAGGGCTTAGAAATACCTTTTTCACATCAATGCTTGTCTTTGCCAGTTTAAAAATTTTCAACTCACTGCTGCAAGCCTCATAAGTCACAGAACCGCCATTCAACTTAATTACGCTTGGTTTCACGGAGATGTCGAATGATTTAGTGATTTCTAACTCACCACTAATTGCTTCTGTAAATGTCTCAAGATAACTCTTTTGTAAACTGAGAACGCACAATGTTTCAAGTCTTTTCAGATTATCAGCATCATTATCTTTCAACTTGAAATAATCATCAATATGCTGTGTAATGTGTTTTCGTTTACCATCATTTTTCAACCCTTTCAACCGGACACCACGACCAAAGATTTGAATGATTTTGTTTCCCTTTGTTTTACCCAAGTTAATCAATCCAATAACCGAAACACGGAAGCAATTCCAACCTTCGGCAAATTTTCTACTACCAATCAGGACATTGATTGGCGATTGGGGTTTGTCGATATTCTCAAAAAGATATTTTTCATTATTTGAAATAACAATGGAAGTGGTTGTAACTTTTTCAACGTTTTCGTCTTTGTAATTATTGATATAATTCAATCCATTACCAACATTGATAATACCCCAATAATCACCTGAACCATACGACAAAAGAATTTCATCATCTACTTGTGGATTTCTGGTTAGTTTTAGTTTACCATTGTAGCTTTTATTGAAAACATGCTTGAACTTTGCTCTTTCAGGTATAGTCAGCCCGGCAAAGTATTTTACAAT
Source organism: uncultured Bacteroidales bacterium (assembly GCA_903830915.1). Taxonomy (GTDB): domain Bacteria; phylum Bacteroidota; class Bacteroidia; order Bacteroidales; family Paludibacteraceae; genus Paludibacter. The sequence continues at coordinate 45,870 of CAIKVR010000315.1, read as the reverse complement.
TTCAGAAATATCGGAAAGTTCATCTTCTCCTTTTCCTTCCTTTGTTTTGTCATTTACGGTGTTTCCCATAAATGCTATCAAGGGTCTATCAGGGAAGGTTTCAGCTCGAAATAAATCTTTTACGAGTGCATAATCCATTTTACTGAAGACATCTAATTTCTCTTCGATTACTTTCAAGTTTAAATCAAGATTATCCTTGTGATCGTCTTTCAGTAAGTCAGAACCTATTTTCTGAAAATAGAAATCCTTACCATATCCATCACGGTAGAATAGATTGTAGTTGTAATCGTAAATAATCGACTTACTGTATTCATTTTCAAGATCTCTTGATATATTGTGAAAGGTAGCAGAATACTCAAATAAAAAACTATGTTTGATATTTAATTTGTCTCGAAGTTTCTTGAATTCACCCTCATCATCTGCTTGCGATTTACCAAGACCAATATGTGCCTCATCTACCATTATAATTCGTTGGAGACTTTTATCATCGGGAAAATCAAAGAGTTTTGATTCCTTTTTAATCTTCTCAATTAGCCCCATTGTAGTGTCAATGGTTAGCCGGACTTTGTTTTTATAGCTTTTGTTCAGATATTCGATTAATGGAGTAACTTCTCGTTCGTGTTGTTCAATCAGGTTCACTCCGGGAGTTGTCATTATCAATTCGAGGTCTTTAAAACCTTTGTTGTGTGCAATGAACTGAAAGATATTGATATGCATTATGATTGTCTTACCGCTACCGGTTGCCATCCAATAAGCCAATGCATTATCGGTAAAGTCTTCAAAATCCTTGTTGTTTCGGTTTCTGAAAAACACTTCGGTAAAATATAACGCCATAATCTGATAGTACCGTAACGTTACCTTTTCTACTTTTTGGGTTTCCAAGTATCTGTTATAGTCTTTCAGGTATTGCTTTACAGCTTCAAGTGCTTTCACGTCAAAACCAATAGAAGCATCGTAGGCTTCTATTTTTCCTTGTGTAACTGAATCAAACAAATCTATTCCGTCCCTCAGGAAATGTTGGCGTATGTATTTATATAGCTTTAAATCCATTGGGCTTATTAATTAAAAACGTCAACATGAATAATTCTTACTTCAACAATTCGGTTTCCAATTTGCAATTGTTTGTCTTTCAAGGTTGCCAGAATGTTGAAGTCAGCATTAACCTCAATAGTGTCTGTTTCAGGATACTTTTCGGTAATCTCCATCACGTTTTTACTGTCATCTTCACTTAAATCTATATTACGCCAAACTACAATCCGATTATCTATAGTTTCAATAACTTTATAATACTTGCTGCCAATGCCATAGGTTTTTAGTGTTTTCACTTCATAACCTTGAAGATAATTGTAAGTGTCCACCAAATCAATAAATCCTTCCTTGGTTGGTTGACCATATTTGATTTTATTGCTGAATGGTTTGCTAATATCCAACGTACTGTTTATTTTATTTAGCTCCGGTTTATACAAGTATTTTAATGGAAGATCCTTAATAATTTCTCCTTCGCTTTGTTCAATGGCATCTAATACATCTTCGTATTGTTCAAGCGTTATATATTTAAAAATTTGATGCTCTGAACCATCATTATCAATAGGTTTTCCATTTTTCCAATTTTGAGTATAAATTACTCTTTGAACACGTGGCATTAAGGTAGATTTGAAATAATCTCCCATCTCAGCTACAATATATTTTCTATGACCTTCATCAAATTTATTTATAGAAAGAACAGATTGAACAGTTGTACCTGATCCACAAAAGAAATCCATAATGATTTCGTTTTGAGAGTTAGAAGCTGAAATAAACTTTTTAATTAATGAAGATGGTTTAGGGTTTGGAAATGTTCCTCTTTTCCCTTGTATATTTGCTAATTCCTTTTCTCCATCAGTAAAATCAGGAATAACTGATTTTACAACATCAGTTTGTACTTTATGTAAAAACTTTTTGGATTGAGGAATTTTAGCTTCATCTTCTCCATAATGTAATAGAAAATTCTTATCTAATTCTTCATAAGATAAACTTTTGCTGCCAATGACTGCCTTATTCTTCCACAACCAACCTCTTTTGGGTGGTGGACATGGTTTTTTCGTAATTGGGTGAATTGGTTTATAGAATCGAAATTCCGTATGATTTTCATCTCGATGTGCTTTAGTGATAGAATTTGCATTTGGCCATGAGGGGTTATCTTCTCTGTATACCCAAATTTCAGCATGTTTAGATTCGGCATCTTCTTGCAAACAATATTTTCCGTCTTTTGTCCTATACTCAGCATATTTGTATTGCTGAATACCTTTCCATGGGTCTGCTCTTTGTATTTCATCATTCCACTCTAAACCAGCTTCAATTGAAATTTTCTTATACTCTTCATTATGCTTCTTATACAAATTACGAATTTCATTTTCAATTTTCTTTATTTCTGGATATTTTTTGTTTAGTTCATATACTAATTCTTTAACCTCTGCATAACCTGGTTTTGATTGGCGAAACATGTCATTTTCGAGGATTGCATTTATTTTATCTTTTGTGAAACATAATACATATTCATGATTATGAGAAAAAGTGCTGGAATCATTATGTGTTGTATTCTTCGACCAAATAACATTTTCAATATAATTTTGCTTAGCAAAAATACTCTCTAAAAGAGTCATCAAAAGATGTGAGACTTTATTATTCGAATCTTTATCATCTATACTTGCAAAAAGAACACCACTTCTTTTCATTAGTTTTCTTGCTAATATGATTCTGTCAGATAACATTGATAACCAACTTGAGTTTCTAAAATTATCTTTATATAAAAAACTATCACTACCACTATTATATGGGGGATCGATATAGATACATTTTACCTGTTCTCTATAACGTTCTTCTAAAAGAGTTAAAGCCTGATAGTTCTCTGAATTAATTAACAAACCATTTGTTTTTTCGTCAAGGTCTTCTATTTCTCCCAAGAGCTTATCTTTAAATGGGTTTGAACCATCTTTCTGTTTAAAAAATTTGGTGTCCAAAACAAGTGTTGGTTGAGCTTTCAAGTCGACAAGTGTTTTGACCTTTACACTAAATAAACTTCCCCATTCAAGGATTTGGTCTTTATTAGCTAAAATCTCAGGATAGTATTTTTCATCAATATTGTCAATGGTAATGCAGTATTCGCTCTCTACCACTTTCTTTTTCATGGTAAAGAGCTTTTTCTGAAACTCCTCAATGGTACTAAGAAACTCAATTATCCGCGAACTTACAGATTCAAACGCTTTGGCAATTATCAAGGTTGTATTATCTAATTTGCCGTCTAAAATGGTTTGCAGGTCGGAAAGGATATGATTCTTAATGTAGCGTTCTTTTTCTTGTATCAGGAAATCCTGGAGGTTTTCGTGAATGAAGTAGTCGCTGTCATTTCCAATATAGAAACTGTTTAGCTTTTGGTCAATGTTGTAAATAGTTTCAAGGGTTTCGTCCGTAAAGCGATCATTTTCTATGTCAATTTTAGTTCCTCGCTCAAAATTCTTTTTGATTTTTGGAAGTAATGTTTTGCGGTTCACACGCAATGAGCCAATGCCTTTGATGCTTCCATCTTGCACTTTATCATAATCATCGGTTAGGTCATTGAATACAGCTTTTCCTTCAGAGAATAAGTATTTATCAATATCTTCATCGCTCTTAAATACTTCTTTAAACAACGATTTATACAAGTCAGCTTTAGTGGTCGATTTATCCGAAAGATTAAAAACTATACGGGTAACACCTTCAACTTCTTCAAAGCGGTTAAACTTGTAATGTTTTTGTTTACTATCCTTGTTATTGTTGCGTGCAACTTCTTCATCGGTGCTTGTTTCGTTGGTTTCAAGCCGTAATTCAAATTCTTTTCCTATGTGGTTTATCTTGAATTTGATAGCATTGAATGAAGCTCCGGTTTTGATATACAAACTACCTTTGTGTTTCCAATGAAACATGGTATCGTTGCCATCATAATCGGCTTCGTAAGGCACTTTGTAGAGGTTTCGGCTGCGGTTATTATATCCAAAATCACCATTGGAATAATACATTTCGAAATAACCGAGAATGTGGTTGTAGATTTTGTCTTTAATTTCGTCAGTGATGTTGAACTCTTTTGTAGAAGCAGTTAAGGTAGCTTTCAGATTTTCTTGTTCTTGTTCATTGTCACAGAAATTAATAATGAGTTGTTGAATTTTTTCAAAGTTGCCCAAAGGATCGTTTAATAAACTTTCCTTATTTGAATCTTTTAGAAAATTGTATAGAGCTTTTTGTTCGACTTGTTTCTCTATTTTGCTAACCAACTCAAGTGTTTTATTGATAATCGGTTCCAGACAGTTTTCGTCCTTACTATCAATAAAATTCTCAATCTCTTTGCGTTTCAGGTTGTAAATTCGATATATTCCAAAATCCAAATCGTTGGAATTGAATTGGAACATTTCTTTCAGGAAGGTCTTTAATTTCTCAATAGAATTGGTGTTGCTCATGGCTTCAGCTTTCGCCTCCACCATTATTCAGGAAAGAATTTACCCACAAAAAAAGCGTGAACTAAATCCTTACCCACCTTCGAGGCCCTAGTAAAGCCTACACGTAAATGATAAGTCAAAAGCCCACGCCATTTTGGCGTGAGCATTTTGCTTATTACTCTATTTACGTGTTCGCTTTTTTTTGAAATTTACTAGGTTTCGAAGGTGCGAACAATAGCAGAATGCTATTTAATTAATATGTTGAAAATTTTTATCTGTTTTTTGACCTCCCTCCAACTCCCTCCAGGGAGGGAGAGTTCTGGTTTAAGAGGATTTGCTCATTTAATAATGTTTGTATTTTATATGTTGTTTCTTTTATTTCCCAATTCTAAATGCAAATATCTCAATTGCCAGCTATTCCCCTCCTCCCGCAAGCGGGATTAATTTCCAGGGTTAGGGGAGGTCTCTTGAAGTTTTGCTAGTTTTAATTTGTTTGTATCGTCCTGATATTTGCATACAAAAATAGGAAAAGATTTTTATTAACCATCTTTATAATCGTACAATGAAGAAAAATAATTTTTGTAACCTATAATTTGACGGTCAAATAAGGTATTTCTTAAAACCAACTATAAAATTTGATGGTCATTTTTGGCAAATGTAAAAATTGAACATCAAAAATGACGGTCAGATTAACACAACTGATTTTCAAAACAGTAAATTTGACGATCAAATTAACTGTTTCCATAAAAAATACAGTTAAATTGATCGTTTTTTTAGAGTTTTCAAGTTCAAAATGGGTCATTCAATCGTCAAAATTACCATTTTCAGACCAAATATAGTTAATATGACCGTCAAAAAAGCTGTTTCCATTTTCATTTGTGTTAATCTGACGGTTCGTTTTTGTATTTCTATTTTTATAAAGTTAATCTGACGGTTCGATTTAACTATTTCGGGAGTTAGATTAAATTCATTAAATAGCATTCTGCATTGTTTCAAAATATTTCCCATAATTCCCTTGATGAGTTCCTTTTTTCTGAAAATTAAGGCTTAGTTCACGCTTTTTTTGTGCTGCAAAATAAAAAGTTTTCGACAGTACAGTTAAATATATTATCCAAAAATTCCAACAAAAACGTCCAAAATACAGCTTATAAAACATACTTTTTTAGTGTATATGTATGTATGCTTGTTTGTTTACTAACCCTATATTTCAACTTGCTGAAACACAATAGTTTTCGGTTAATAATTTACAACTCAGTTGTTCAAATATTTGTAACAGATATGTATAACATGTTATTATAATATGAGTTACAATTCTAACACGAATTCTGATAATAAATAAAAATTGTTGAAAAAACAGTTAGAATATTTCAAAAAAATTAGTATTATATTTGCTGAAAATTTATGTATTAAGACGCAGCGAGCTTATGCATAGACCAATTAAACTTTTGAAAAAATAAGACGCTAAAACGAACAATTAAAACAGACACTTTCGTTTTACCCGTTCAAATTTTGATTAAGCCAAAATTGGGTGTTTCTAAATTATTAAAACTTACCAAAATGAATGAAGTTTTTTTGACGGTGCCGTACTCCCGGATGCGGTATCTTGATTTTCCGGGATTTGTGAACGATACAGTAACTATTGCAGCAAAGTACAATGTTGCAGATTTATTTATCGAAGGAACCTACAACAGATTGTTGGCAATAAAAACGGAGTTGAATGAGTTAGAAGTAACCTACCGCAAGCAGCCAAAAACAGACATGCTGGCTGAATTACGATCGACCCGTGGAATTATGATTGATACAGTTTTACGACTGATGAAAAGTTTGAACAAAGCAGGAGTGGCTTCACAAGCTGAAATGCTGAAACTGGTAACTCCATTTCTGGAACGTTACATGAGTTCAATTCAGGATTCGGATACAGAACTAAAGCGGGAACTGATTCGTCAACTCGGAAAGAATTTTGACGATAACGATGCGGTAAAACAAGCGCTTGAATCGTTAGGACTGAAACTATTTGTGGACGAACTACGTACTGTGCAATCTAAAATTGAGGAAACTCAAAACGAAAAGATTGAACTTTTATCAAAAAATATTTTGATTGATAAAAGGGAACTTACTTTACGAGCCATAGCTACATTGAAGAATTTTTTCCATGCCATTGAATTAGGTCAATTGGATCATGCAGATTTGGATTACAGTGCTTTGATTAACAAACTGAATAAATTCATGTCGGTCTATACAACTAGTCTCAGAACTCGTATAACCATTCAGAAAAAAGCGTTGGCAGCCAAAAAAGAAGAAGCCACAAAAAAAGCAACCGTTCCGACTCCTACATCTGACGCGGTTGCTTAATCTGAGAACATTCTTACTTCAATTAAAAGTCCTGCTTGTCTGTTTGCAGGGCTTTTTCTGTGTTACGAAATGAACTTTCAAAGATAGATGGATTATTTAAAGGCTCATAATAAATTAATTTAAAATTGCCTAACTAAAAACTGAAGATAAAAATCTTTCGTATTTCTAAAATACCCTATTGTTCCTCTAAAGTGGACTTTTTTACTCCCCTTTAGGGGTTGGGGGCAATTAATATTCCCTGTTTGCCGCATATTCCGCACACATTATCAGCGATTGTTTGATGTCGCTGTCAGCAAAACCCTTGAGTTCTTCAATGGCTTTGTTTTTAAATGCTTCCATTTGGGCAAGAGCATAATCCACACCACCATTCTGAATGGCAAACTGAGTTATTTTTTCTATATTATCGGAAGTATAATCTTTGGTAATCAGCCAATTAAGCACTAAATCTTTCGCAGCACCGGTCGAATTCATTACAGCATAAATAAGTGGAAGTGTAACTTTACCCTCACTTATATCAGCCCGATAATCAATAATATCATCTTTTAACTGGAAACATATTCCTAAGTATTCACCAAAGTTTCGCAAATGCTGAAGCGTTTCTTCATCAGCACCAACCGACAAACCACCCACTTCGGCACAGGTTGCAAAAAGGAATGCTGTCTTCTTGCGGATAATGTTGAAGTAATTTGATTCTGAATTCTCGGAAAACCGGGTATTTTCAAGTTTAAGAAGCTCACCATCTGATAATTGCATACCTATTTGAGCAATAGCTTTCAGAATTGGAAGACTATCTGTACGATTTGCACTAACCAGCGATTTCGACAAAATATAATCACCCGAAAGAATAGCTATCTTATTAGTCCAGCGTGCATTGACCGATGGTTTTCCACGATGTTCATGTACATCATCAACTACGTCATCATGAATTAAACTGGCTGAATGTAAAAATTCGAGCGAAAGTGCAGCATCAATAGTTGACTGATTTACTATTCCACTTAATTTCGCAGACAATATAGTAACCATTGGTCTGAATTGTTTTCCGCTTTTCTGAAGCACATAATCATTGACACTCAGCAACAACGGGTTTTCGGTGTATAATGATTCAGCAAAGGTTTTTCCAAACAGTTGCATTTCTTCATCAATTGAATTTCTGACTTTATCAATGGTACTCATTTTTCCATATCTAATTATAGGTAGCTACAAAAGTAAACAATTTTGGTATTTATCTGCCAAATGAAATTTTTTTCTGTAATATTTTTAATTACTTTTACCATCGAAACAATTTTCTTTACCGAGTGTTTTTCTATTATGTTGTTTCTTAATTTTTATTAACTTTTCATTTTTTTTCAATGAAGAAACTGTTTTTAATAGATGCTTATGCAATCATCTATCGTGCATATTATGCTTTTATCCGCAACCCACGTATAAACTCCAAGGGATTAAACACTTCCGCCATTTTTGGTTTTGTAAACACATTGGAAGATGTGTTGAAACGCGAAAAACCTACTCATATTGCTGTAGCATTTGATCCTAAAGGAAAAACCTTTCGCCACGAGGCTTATGAATTATACAAAGCGCAGCGTGAAGCAACTCCCGAAGACATAAGGCTGGCCGTTCCGATAATCAAAAACCTGATTAAAGCCTACAACATTCCCGTGCTTGAAGTGCCGGGCTACGAAGCGGATGATGTAATTGGAACGATGGCTAAAAAGGCTGAACAAGCAGGTTTTGAAGTATTTATGCTTACCCCCGATAAAGATTATGGTCAATTGGTTTCCGACCACATTTTCATGTATCGCCCCAAACATACAGGCGGTTTTGAAGTGATGGGACCTGACGAAGTGAAAAACAAATATGAACTCGACAGTCACGATCAGGTCATTGATTTGTTGGGACTTATGGGCGATGCATCGGATAATATTCCGGGCTGTCCCGGCGTAGGCGAAAAAACAGCCGTAAAGTTGCTGAAAGAATTCGGGAGCATCGATACACTGCTTGAACGAACTGCTGAGTTGAAAGGTGCTCTGAAAACAAAAATTGAAGAAAACAAAGAACAAATCATCTTTTCACGTTTTTTGGCAACGATAAAAATTGATGTACCGGTAGATTTCGACGAGAAAAGTCTGGAACTCGAGCCGCGCAACGAACCTGAGTTGAAAGCCTTATTCGACGAACTGGAGTTCCGTACCATGTCGGCAAAACTGGGAACAAATCCGTTCTCTTCTCTCCCACCCGACCAGCCACAAAATACGATAACTTTTGCCAAACCAAAATCTCCGGCAGGTCAAATGTCGCTGTTCGATGAACCCGGGTCTTCAGAAAAAGAAGAAGCACCCAAAGCTCAGAAGGCTGTTGCACAAGTACTATTACAAGTGGATGAGAATTTCACAGGATTGCGAACCATAAATGAAACACCACACAACTATACACTAATTGACACCAAAATAAAACGTGCCGATCTGGTTTCAAAACTTTTTATGCAAAAGTCATTCTGCTTTGATACCGAAACCACAGGGCTCGATATGTTTACATCAGATTTGGTTGGTCTGTCATTTAGTTTCAAAGAAGGTGAAGCATATTATGTATCGTTACCAACCGACAAGACTGAAGCCAGCGAAGTTTTGCGCGAATTCAAAGTAATTTTCGAGAGCGAACATATCGAAAAAATAGGTCAGAATATCAAGTTTGATTTGCTAATGCTGGCACAATACGGTATACATCTGAAAGGAAAATTCTTTGATACCATGATTGCACATTACCTGGTACAGCCCGAATTACGCCACGGAATGGATTATCTGGCAGAGATTTACCTTCGATACCGCACCATTCATTACGAAGACTTAGTTGGCGCAAAAGGCAAAAATCAAATTGATATCCGTTTTGTGGACTTAGATTTACTATGCAATTATGCTGCCGAAGATGCAGATATTACTTTCCGACTTAAACATATATTGGAAAAGGAACTGAAGGAAAATGCGTTAGAAAATCTTTTCTACGAAATTGAAATGCCATTGCTCAAAGTCTTAGCTATCATGGAGCGAACAGGAGTTCGCATTGATAGCGAAGCATTACGACAAAGTTCTGAAATTTTAACGGAAGAAATGATTGCCCTTGAAAAAGAAATCCACAGCATAGCCGGTTATGAATTCAATGTTTCTTCACCGGCACAGGTTGGTGAGATATTATTTGACCGACTGAAACTGGATGATAAAGCCAAGAAAACTAAAACCGGACAGTATTCTACAGCCGAAGATGTGTTGGAAAAAATTCGCTCAAAGCATCCAATTATCGGCAAAATCCTTGATTATCGTGGATTAAAAAAGCTTCTAAGTACCTATATTGATGCCCTTCCACTGCTGATAAGTACTGTAACCGGCAAAGTGCATACATCTTATAATCAAACCGTTGCAGCTACCGGTCGACTAAGTTCTACCAATCCAAATCTCCAAAATATCCCTATTCGCGATGCTCAGGGTAAAGAAATTCGTAAAGCTTTTATACCCGACGATGGTTGCGTGTTCCTGAGTGCTGACTATTCACAAATTGAACTCCGCATAATGGCTCACCTGAGTGGTGATAAAAATATGCTGGACGCCTTCAATAGTGGTCACGATATTCATACCGCCACTGCTGCCAAAATTTATAAAATCCCGTTGGAAGAAGTCAACTCCGACATGCGCCGGAAAGCCAAAACAGCCAACTTTGGTATTATTTACGGTATTTCCACCTTTGGATTGGCAGAGCGACTAAATATACCCCGTGGTGAAGCCAAAGAGTTGATTGATGGATACTTCGCCACTTATCCGGATGTAAAAAAATACATGGACAACGCGATTCAGAAAGCAAAAGAAATGGGATATGTGGAAACTATATTCGGTCGGAAACGCTTTTTGGCAGACATCAACTCTCAAAACAGTATTGTACGAGGATATGCCGAGCGAAATGCCATCAATGCACCTATTCAGGGTTCAGCTGCCGATATTATCAAAATTGCAATGGTACATATTCAAAGCCGACTGGAGAAAGAAAACCTGCAAACCAAAATGACCATGCAGGTACATGACGAATTGAATTTTACGGTTCCGGTTTCAGAAATTGAACAAGCTAAAAAAGTGGTGGTGGAAGAAATGCAAAACGCCATTCAACTCGATGTACCACTTATTGCCGATTGTGGTATAGGAGCAAACTGGCTTGAGGCACATTAATCGATAATAAAAACCTTACAAATTTAAATTTCGCGAGAAGCCGCATATTCAGCGCAAAGTACAAGCGATTTCTTAGCATCACTATCCGGAAAGTGTCTAAGCTCTTCAATGGCTTTATCTTTAAAAGCTTCCATTACTTTTATAGAATAATCTATTCCTCCATTTTTGCGAGCGAATTGCATTATTGTCAGTATATTATCAGTCGAAAAATCTTTATTATCAATGAGTGAGGTAATTTTCTTTTTCTCAGAAGTTGAAGAATGTTGCAATGCATGTATCAGAGGTAACGTTACTTTTCCATCTCGTAAGTCATTTCCAGTAGGTTTCCCAATCTGAATACTATCATAATAATCAAAAATATCATCCTTAATTTGAAAGCTCATTCCCAAATATTCACCATACCTGCGAAGTGATTCAAGTTGAATTTCTGTAGCATTTGTGGATAAACCTCCAACCTCGGTACACGATGAAAATAATTGAGCCGTTTTCTTTTTAATAATAGTATAATAATTTTCTTCTGAAGTTTTGGATAGTTTTGAATTCACCAATTGTAATAATTCACCATCAGTTAGTTGATGACCAATTGTTGAAACAACCTTCATAATAGCTATATTATTTGTTTGTGTAGCGCAACTCAACGATTTTGAAAACAAATAATCTCCTGAAAAAACAGCAATTTTATTCGTCCACTGAGCATTTACCGATGGGTTTCCACGTCGTTCAAGCGTATCGTCAATAACATCATCGTGAATTAAACTCGCGGTATGTAAAAGTTCCAGTGATTGAGCTCCTAAAATTGTATTTTTATTAACCTCACCACAAATTTTTGCTGACAGAATAGTTAGTATCGGACGTAATTGCTTTCCACTTTTTTGATGGGTATATTCATTCACACTCAACAACAACTGATTATCTGTGTTCAATGCCTCCGAAAATGTAGCAGCAAACAATTGTAAATCAGTTAGTATCGGTCTTTTAATTTCGTCAATAACGCCCATTCTTAATACAAAATATTGATTGTTGAAACAAAAGTAAACAATTTTGTTGTTCGTTTCATACCTGAAGTTTCTTTTCTGTGTGAAATTTAATTTCTTTTACAAATAAAGTTTACATTATTCAATTCAAAGGTTGAATGAAATTTGATAATAGTTACATCAGGTAATACATGCATCCGATTGAAATTATAGTACAAAAATTGAATTGTTATTCTTAAAAACAAAATTTAAAAACCATAAAATGTGCTTATTTCATAAGATAAAGCTCGAAATAAATGATAATTCATAATTATATTAACATTAAAAATAGAGATAATATATACAATTTACTCATAATGCAGATAAATAAAAATAATATTTTACATAAAGCTAATTCATCAACCCAACAATTAATACTATATATACCTGTTTTGCTGATATTTAAGTAATGAATTGAAGTAAATGCAGCACATTTATTATTTAGAATAAAAATAAATTAGAAAAATATGCTATCAATGTAATAGCACGTATTTATTTTCATAATATATTTGCGGAAAAATTTCTTTAATCAAATGAGAGTTAACTCAAAAATAAGGTACGGTTTAAGGACAATGATTGAAATTGCTAATTCAACCAGTTCGAATGGAATGTTACAAAAAGACATTGCAAAGAATCAAAAAATTTCTCTCAAATATCTTGATCCAATCATCGCTTCATTAAAACTAAAAGGTCTAATAACTAACTCAAAAGGTAAAGGAAGTGGATACAGACTCACGCGTGCTGCTGAAGAAATTTCAATGTTAGACATTTATACTGCATTTGAGCAAATAGTAGTGATTGAATGTATTAATAATTTGAGTTTTTGCGACAGATCATTGCACGATTGCAAAGGAAGAAATTATTGGAACGAATTTAAAGTAGATTTGGAAGCTATTTTATCGAAGAAAAATTTAGCTCAAATTTTGGAAGAAACTTATTACGAATGTAAAGATTTGGATCAAAGCCAACTAACTTTAGCGAATTAATTTTTTTCTCTCAAAATACTATCAATGCGATAGTATGTGATTAAAATCTATTTTTTTAATTCAGAATACTACTAATGCGATAGCAAACAGTCAATATTTAGGGATTACAAAACTTTAAAAAAATCTGATATTATAGTGTAAACATAATATAAATCAACAAATTAGTAAAATAACTATTTATTCAAAAAAAAACTTTTATGAAAACAAAAAATCTAATTCTATTGGCAGCGGTTGCATTAATGGGCACCATGCAAAGTTGTAAAACTGATCCAGTTGTAGCTGAACCAAGTACCAGTTCAACTGATCTTATTTCATTATTAGCTACCGGAGCTATATCTGCTGATGCTAGCATTGATGCATCTTGGGCTAACTGTAACAAATTATCTACTAACACTGTAGAAGTTCCAGACACTACTTTATTCGGGAAAATCTACACTCTTTTTCTGGGAAAAACCGAAAATTTCACGGTTCGTTCACAATACGATGCTAACAATATCTACTTCTTAGTAGAATTGGCTGACTTAACACAAAGCACTGATAACAGGGCTTGGTATTTTGATGCAAAAACTAAACTTTGGACTCGACCTGCTTCAATTACTGACACAACTAAAGTAGGTCAATTTGGTCAAGATCAATTTGCAATGCTTTTCCCAATTACTGATAATGCAGCTTGGAATAAATCAACTTGTTTGTCGACCTGTCACTATGGAGTAACTCCTAAATACGGAAACCATTATACAGCAAAATTTAAAGATGCTAGTGATGTTATGACTGGGTTTACTGCCGATGTATGGTTTTGGAGAAGTGCAGGAGCTCAAGCAAATAACCAAACTGCAGATGCATACATTACAACTGACTCTGTAGCAACATCTGCCGGTTCTGTGGTTGTAACTACTAAAGCAGTAAAAGGTGGTCGTGTTGGTGCAGATGCTGTTTCCACAGCCTATGCTTTAGGAACTTCAAATACTCAAAACCTTATTCCAACTGGAGGAACAAAAGCTATTGCAGTTCCTAAGTATGTAATGACAGGTGTTGCATTCATTAAACAATCTGATGTAACTAGTAAAGCAGCAAAATTGGTTACAGCTGTTGATGCAAACGGAGTTTTGACATTGGAAGATGCTACTAAAATTGATCCAACTACTACAACTGATTATTCATTCCTTGGTTCTAAAAAAATCACTTATACATTGAATGGTGGCCCATTGGTTGAATCAAATGGTGATATTACCTCTTATTCAACTTACGTTAGTGGTAAAGGTTGGGTTATTAAGGTAATCAGAAAATTAGCAACAACTGACAAGACTTATGATGCTCAATTTGACATCGCTAAAACATACATGTTTGGTTTTGCTACATTTGATAATGCTAATAATCAGCACTTAATCAAAACTAACTTGAAACTTAGCTTTGCTACTGTAGCTGCTAAATAAATTGTTTTAAAAAATTCAAGAAAAAATAGGGTTGATGAAATTTCAACCCTATTTTTCCATTTATTACTTTACTGATTTCACATGTCACTTTCTTCAAAAACCAATCAAAACAGCAAAGAAGTAAGCTATTCAGTTAGTTTTCTTATTGTTGCAATAGTAATTAGCTTTGGCATAATTACTCAGGTAGTTTTTGGAAATCTTCATCTCGAAAAATTAATCTTTCCCCGGAATATAGTTGTCTTATTTTTGATTATTTCCTTAATAATCATTGGAAATTGGAAATTCAGAGGTTCTTCCATTGTAAGTTGGCTATCCTCAACTAAAGCCGCAATAAGTTCTATTGTAGGTTTTACTGTAGTTACACTCATAATGGGTTTATTAACTCAGGGAACATCAACAAATACTTTCATCTCAAAACTTGGACTAAATACCATAGCCAGTTCCTGGATTTATGCTTTTAGTTTACTTCTCTTACTTTTTAGTTTAGGATTTGCCACAATTAAACGACTTTACCCGCTGAAAAAAAGTAATTTTTGGTTTATCCTGAATCATTTAGGACTTTGGGTAACTATTGTGGCTGCAAACTTTGGCTCTATTGACCAGACTCACCTTAGAATAAGCGTATCAACAGCAAAATACGCTAACATCGCTTTCGGTGAAAAAGGAGAAATGAATATTTTACCTTTTTCGTTGAAACAAAAAGAATTTAGTTTAGAAACATATAACCCGAGAATTACCATCATGGATAGTACAACTACTATGATTAGTGTGAAATCGGGTAAAAACACGTTGGAAGCAAAGTCCAACAATTCCATTATTTTAAAAAACTGGAACATAAAAGTTCTTCAATATTTACCAAGTGCCGAATTAACCGGGACTAAAATCGTTGCTTTTGATTCAATTGGTACTGCTCCTGCAGCATACGTAAGTGCCCGAAATGTGCAAACTAACAAACAACTTACCGGCTGGTTAAGTTGTGGAGGTAACCTGATTACAAAAATGTATTTGAGTTTAGATTCAGAGCACATGCTTGTGATGCTACCTCCTGCTGATAAAGAATATAAAGTTTTGCTCTATATTAATAATGGAAAACACACATTCTCAAAACAAATTTCGATAAACAATCCATACACTTACCTTGGCTGGCAAATGTACATTGTGGATTTTAATAGAGACAAAGCTAAATGGTCGGATAGTACAATTATTGAATTAGTAAATGACCCTTGGCAACCGGTTGTTTATATGGGTTTATTTATGATGATAGTTGGTTCATTATTTGTGTTTTGGAGAGGAAAAAAATAAACTATGGAATGGTCTAATTATTCGGTTTTTTTCTTTGCTTCAACCCTTTTCTTTGTGGTTGCACTTTTGTCGTTGCTGAAAACCAATAAAAACACAAAAAGTCTGATTCATATATCCGTTTCACTGGGGATTTTGTTGATTATATCATTTGTCACTATTTTATGGATTTCGCTGGGTCGACCTCCTTTTAAAACTCTGGGTGAAACCCGGCTTTGGTATGCTTTGTTTTTGTCGTTGATTGGTTATGTGACTTATATAAAATGGCAGTATCGTTGGTTTTTGGTCTATTGCTTATTGATGACCATTTTATTTTTGCTGCTGAATTATTTAAAACCTGAAATGCATAATAAAACATTAATGCCTGCACTACAAAGCGTTTGGTTTATACCGCATGTTATTGTTTACATTATTGCTTATGCTTTTTTAGCCGGAGCAGCATTGGTTGCAATCAAAGGATTGTTTCAAAATTACAAAACCAAATTAGACAAATCAATAATTCAATTGGCCGACAATCTGGTTTATTTGGGTTACGCTTTCATTACTATGGGTTTGATCTTTGGGGCATTGTGGGCAAAACAGGCATGGGGAAATTATTGGACATGGGATCCAAAGGAAACCTGGGCATTTATTACATGGCTTGGCTATTTAGTGTATTTACATTATAGATTCAATCATCCCTACAAAGTAATTGGACCGTTGTGGATTTTGGCATTTTCGTTTCTCATTTTACTAATATGCTGGTTTGGAATCAATTATTTGCCTTCAGCCCAAAATAGTGTTCATGTATATTCAGGTCAATAATCTAAAATACAAACAAATAACATAATATTAATTTTAAAAATTTATCATCAAAATGAAAAGAAAATTTAATTCATTATTATTAATTGCCTTTGTGGCTTTCCTTAGTTCGTGCGAGAACAACCGCGAACCAGTTGTAACAACATTTACGTACAAAGAAGTTTCGAATATCTTTAAAGCGGGAAAAAATAATTGTGCTCAATGTCACGATGCCAATGTAAAATTATTAGCCGGTGGGGTAAAAATCGCATGTGATCCAACGTCTTACACAGATGTGATGAGTATTTGGGTAAAACAAACACCAACTCCAGTCACAACAATTACCTTGGCTGATTACAAAAAGAGTAATCTATATTTAGCTGTTAATCAGAATGGGACTGATCTAAAATTAATGAAACCACAAGCAATTTTGCTTACTGCAACTGAATTGTCAATTATCAATAAATGGCTTGAGGCAGGTGCTCCAGAAAAATAATAGATAATCGTAAAAGTAAAAAAATATAACAAAAACAATATGAAAACAAAATTATTTTTTACGGTAGTAATTGTACTACTAAGTAGCACGAAATTAATGTCACAGGACTTAGATAAATTACTTGATGCCGAAACTGAAGCTAGAACAGAATATACAGCTGGTACATTTAAAGCCACGCGGTTAATAAATGGTCAATCAATAGAAAGAATGCAAACTGGTCAACTTGATTTTAGAATTGACCACAGATTTGGACTGATAACTGACTCTTATAATGCATTTGGATTAGATCAAAGTAATGTTCATATCACATTGGATTATGGTATTAATGATTGGTTAATGGTTGGTCTTGGACGAGCTGCTATGGAAAAAACAGTAGATGGATTTTTGAAATTTTCTGCTTTGAGACAATCAACAGGAAAAATTAATATGCCGGTTTCAGTTTCCTTATTCTTGGGTGCTGATATGAAAGGATCAAATCCGGTTACAACGGCTGATAGTTTATATGCAAACAGATTTTCATATACCAGCCAAATTTTAATAGCTAGAAAGTTTACTGAAAATCTTTCGTTACAGTTAATGCCAACTTTTGTTCATAGAAACCTTGTAGTTGACCCTGCTGATCAAAACAATGTTTTTGCTATTGGTATTGGTGGTAGATACAAACTTAATAGCCGCGTAAGTTTAAATGTTGAATACTATCACTCGTTAACAGCACATTCAGCCTCAACCTATAATCCATTAGCTGTAGGATTTGATATTGAAACCGGTGGACATGTATTTCAATTGTTTGTTACCAATGCGGTCTGGAACACTGAACGTGGTTTCATAACAGGAACAACTAACAACTGGATGAAAGGAGATGTTCGTCTAGGATTTAAAATTTCACGTGTTTTCCCATTAATTCCAAGAAAAGACAAAAGTACAGAAATAGAAAAACAGGTAGGATTATAATTTTCAAAAATATAAACAATTAAAAAAATAACAAAATGAAAAAGTATGTATTAGTAACATTAGTGTTATCGTTAGCTTTGATAAGCAACTTAAAAGCTCAGGATAAATTTATTACGAAAACCGGTCATGTTTGGATTCACTCCAAAACTCCAGTAAAAGAAATTGAAGCACATAACCATCAGATTACAAGTATTCTGGACGTAAAAACAGGTGATATGATTGTAAGTGCTTTCTTAAGAGACTTTAAATTTGACAATCAATTGGTAGAGGAGCATTTTAACGAAAACTATGTGGAATCTGCAAAATACCCTAAAGTAAAGTTTAAAGCCAAAGTAATTGATATTGCATCAATTGATTTCAGCAAGAATGGAACATACAAACGTATGGTTGAAGGAATTTTGGAAATGCATGGTAAATCCGTTACTATCAAAAAAGAAGGAACTGCAGTAGTAAAAGATGGCAAAATTAAAGCTACAGCCGCTTTTACTGTTACTGCTGAGCAATTTGCAATTGTTATTCCTGCAATTGTGAAAGATAAAATTCAGAAAGACATTGAAGTATATGTAGACTTTACGTACACTCCCTACACCAAATAGTAATAATTAGAAATATGACAACTAAAAAGAAAATTATTTACGTGATATTGCTCCTTGCACTTACCGGAGCAATAGGTGGAGGTGGATATGTATATTATGCATTTGTATATTGCCAAAACAACAGAACTACACCTGCGGATTTAAAACCTGAAATAACATTGAACGCTGAAGATCTTCTTAAACAAGTAGAAGCAGATTGGGTTAAAGCTGGGAAAACCAGTGCAATACCTAATTTTATTGGAGAGAATGGCCCTAAAATCATTGAAACTACGGGTAAAATTGCCTCCAAAAAAATCGAAGATTCTGGTAATGTTACCATCGATTTAGTGGGAAAAGCAGTTGGGATTAATTGTCAGTTGGATAGTGCCTCAGTGGCTAGAAACAAGTCACTTGTTGCAAAGTTCAAAGAAGGCGATATCATTACCATTAAAGGAAAATGTACAGGCTTCGATTACGATGAAGAATCATTCCAAATGCTGGGTGAAGAAAACAAACATGTGAAACTTTCAGAATGTGTGATTATAGAAAAAATATAATTTTATTCTTTTAGAATGCAATAAAAGCAATCTGCAAATAGCAGGTTGCTTTTATTTTATACAAGAATCAGATTGAACCCAAATAAGTTTGGTTTTTCATGATATTTAAAACATGACAAAAAAGCCCTTTTCCAATTGGAAAAGGGCTTCTGTATTTTTACAAGAAGCTTATTAAGCGAGTTTGTTTACAAAAACAGTCAACTTCGACTTCAGATTGCCTGCTTTGTTTTTATGAATGATATTGCGTTTTGCCAGTTTATCAAGCATTGCACTGATTTTTGGCAACATTTCTGCAGCAACAGTTTTGTCAGAAGTTGAACGTAATTTACGAACAGCGTTACGGGCAGTTTTTGCAAAATAACGGTTGTGTAACTTTTTCTTGTCAGTCTGACGAATTCTTTTAATTGATGATTTGTGATTAGCCATCTTAATTTTTGTCTGATAAAATTCTTTAAATTTTGTAGTCCCTAGGGGAGTCGAACCCCTCTTTCCAGGATGAAAACCTGGCGTCCTAACCGATAGACGAAGGGACCTTTCGGTCATTTGCGCATGAGAATTGTTATCCTCAATTGCGGGTGCAAATATACTGCACTTTTTTGAATTTACAAAGACTTTAGAGTAAATATTTGTATTTTTTCTTAAACCTCTATTTTTCAGGCATTAATGTAGAATATATCTTTGTTTTAATCGTATTATAAGATGATTAAAAGACCGAATTTAGTATATTTGTGCCGGAAAAACCCTGACAATGCAACACAAAACAACCGGAATAATACTTCACACAACGAAATATAACGATACTGCCAGCATAGTTTGTATTTATACCCGTGATTTTGGCAGAGTATCGTACATGGTTTATGGGGTTGGGCGGAAAAAGGCGGTAGTGCGTTCATCGTTTCTTCAACCTCTTACACTTATCGAACTTGAAGTCAGGCATGTTCCGGGTAAAGACATACAGCAAATAAAGGAGATACGGGTTTTATATCCTTTCAGCAGTATTTATGAAAATCCGGTTAAGAATGCATTGGCTTTATTTTTAGCGGAAGTGCTTTTTAAATCGTTGCGTCAAACCGAACCGGATGAGACTTTGTTCCTCTTCCTGGAGAATTCTATTCAACAACTGGACTGTAACCATGCAGGGGTTCAGAATTTTCATCTTGTCTTTCTTCAGAAACTGACGAGGTTTTTGGGATTCGAAGCAAATATTGATGAAAGTGGAGGTTATTTTGATTTGTTGAATGGGGTAATCCTGAAAAATAAACCGGCGCACATTCATTTTCTTAAGCCGGAAAGCACCAATCAGTTTATGAAATTAAGGGAGTCTGATTACACTACGCTGGAGAAATTGATATTGTCGCGTGAGAGCCGAATAGAGCTGCTTAAAAACCTGCTAGAGTATTACCGCTTGCATATCCCCGAATTCAATAATATAAATTCATTAGCAGTACTGCAGAGTCTTTTCGATTAATTTGGATCAGTGTGGATAATCAATTTCTCGCCTGTTTTAATTTTATCCCCCGATTTATGATTCCACTCTTTCAGTTCATTCACTTTGCAACCATACTCTCTGGCAATTGAATAATAAGTCTCACCGGGCTTTACTTTATGTGTAACCTTTTGAATCTCTTTCTCTTTCTCTTTCTTCTTTTCTGTATCATCAGAAACAGTCTTCGGGCTTTGTTGAACCAAACTAATCACCCGACCAGGTTTAATTTTATCGACCTTCAGATTATTAAACTTCTTAATGTCATCTACTGAAATATTATACATTGCTGCTATTCCATAAAGAGTTTCGCCTTTTTGGACTTTATGTGAGGCAGGCATTTGAACGGTAGGAATTTCAGCCTTAGTTTCGGCATCTGTTTTCGGTGCTGATTGTTGTTTAGTATCTGCTTTTTGAGTTTCAACTGAAGTAACAGGTTTATCGTCCGAATCAATAATAATCTTTTGTCCGATATGAACCATGCCCGTAAACATGTTATTGATTTGTTTCAATTGATCCACCGGCATGTGATACAAACTGGAGATACTAAAAAGCGTTTCTCCTTTTTTGACAATGTGTGATATTTTTTTAATACTACTAACCAGCCGTGATTCAACTTTTGCAGTGTCCGGTTTGTAGTTGTCAGTAAATAGCATATCATCAGTTTCATCCGGGTCAATACTTTCGACCAACATAACTGTTTCAGCATCCTTTATTTTCAGACGCTGCCCCGGAGTTATTTTATTCCCTTTGATTTTGTTTTTCTGCTTAAGTTCTGTAATGCTTAATCTGTAGTTTTCAGCAATTTCTGTGAGGGTTTCGCCTTTTTTTACCTTGTGATATTGAGCCGGAATTATTTTTTCTATTTGAGATGTTGTTCCGACAACAGGAGAAGATGAATTACCTTTTTCGGCAGTCGATAATTTTTTGTCATTTACACTTGATGCTCCGGGTGCAACAGCCATCATTTGATCATTGAAAACAACCCGGCCAGCTTTAATGAACCGTCTCATATAATAGGGTTCGTCCGATTTGGAAATAATTACACCGTGCTGAGTTGAGGCATGAATAAAATTAAACTTGCCATCCTTTTCATCGTCTACCACAATACCCACATGTCCAACCCTTTTACCCGCACCACGTCCGGAAAAAAAAACAAGATCGCCTTTTTTCAAATTACTACGTTCTACAGTATTGAATTGTTGAGCCTGATCGGCAGACGAAGCTCCGAGTTTATACCCAAAATTGCGGTAAACGTACGAAGTGAATCCCGAACAATCGAAAGCACTCGAATTACCCTTGCCGCCCCTACGATAAGGTGAGTGAAGAAAAATTTTTCCGTAATTAATAATTGAATCGGCTAACGTACCCTTACTTTGATATAAATTAGTAGCATTAATTGAGTCGGAAGTATATGAGAATGATTTACCGGAAAGTGTTTGCGAAAACGAAAATCCGATAAAAAAGAAGGTAAGAATAAGAGAAAAAATATATTTCCGCAACAACATTTTTTGAATATGCCTGATAATTAATGTATTGCAAAGATACCTTTTTTAAATCACAATGCAGAAGCAATTTTTTCTTTTTAATAAAAATAGGGTTTCTTTTCAAAAAGGTTTAAAAAACCAGTTTTGAACTTACCGAATCAACTTCAAGATTTACAGAAACTCCCAGTATTAAAGGAAGATTATAATCCACATGACCCGCCGGAAAATTAAAGCAAACGGGATAATTATATTCGCTAACTGCATCCCTGATTATTTCTAAAACCGTTTGCATCATAAGTGGATCTTCATCATAATCGCTAAACTGCCCAACTACTAATCCTGAAATTTGAGACAATACGCCGCTAAAACGCAGGTTTTGCATCATTCGGTCTACATGATAGGGTTTTTCGGCAATATCTTCCAAAAAAAGAATATTATCCCTGTAATCTAAATCGAACTGACTGCCACGCATGGCCATTAAAACGGATAAATTTCCACCTACAAGTTTGCCGGAAGTTTTACCTTGTCTGTTTAGAGGGTTTGCAGAAACAGTATATACTGGAAATTTGCCGAACAAAATATCTTTCAATTTAATAAGCTGTTCAGAGTCAGGAGCTAATTCAGTAAGCTGTTTTGCCATTATTCCATGAATTGAAGCAAAACCCAAATTTGAAATTGCGTTATGCAAAATAGTTATATCGCTGAAACCAATCAACCATTTTGGTTTATGAGCAAATTTAGTAAAATTGAGTTTGTCGATTATCTGAGCAATTCCATAACCACCCCGGCTACACATTATGGCTTTTACACTCGAATCATCCAGGGCTTGCTGCAAATCGGCTATACGCTGTTCCTTTGTTCCCGCAAACCGGCCATATTCCGAACGGGCAAACTGACCCTCGGTGACATTTAGCCCCCAACTTTCGAGGGTTTTTATAGCTCCATCAATATATTTAGGATTAATTGCGCCCGAAGGTGAAACAATCCGGATTTCGTCAGCGGGTTTCAGAAATGGACATCTCATTTTTCTATTTTTAGGATTAATATCTGAGCCATTTCCAGAGTTCTTTCCAGGTTACTTTTTTTCCGTACATTAAAATTCCGGTACGATATATTTTCCCTGCCATCCATGTTGTACCAATAAAAGATAAAACCAGAATACCAAGTGAAATAGCTATTTGCCACGCTGGAACTCCATAGGGTAAACGCACCATCATTACTATTGGCGAAGTAAATGGAATCATTGAACACCAAAGAGCCAATGGACCATCAGGATTCTGAGCACTATAGATAGCTGCATAAATTGCAAATACTATCGGTAAAGTCAGTGGTAATGAGAATTGTTGTGTGTCTGTTTCACTGTCAACAGCCGAGCCCACAGCAGCAAAAAGTGATGCATAAAGCAGATATCCACCCAAAAAGTAAATAACAAAGAAAATGGAAATTTTCAGAAAATCAAATCCACTCAACATACTATAAATATGTTGGATAGATCCCTGGGCTGTATCAGTGGGCATCCCATGCATATTCATATTTATTTGATTGGATTGTTGAAGTGTATTTAAATCAATACCGTGACCTAATATACTCCCAACAGCCATCGATAATATCGAAGTGAGAACTACCCACATCAGAAACTGAGTAAGCCCCACCAGTGCAATTCCGATAATTTTACCCATCATCAATTCGAAAGGCTTAACTGACGAAATAATTACTTCTACAATGCGACTTGTTTTTTCCTGAACGACTCCTGCCATAACCTGAGCTCCGTAAATAACTATAAACATGTAGATTACGAAAGCTGAAATCATTCCTATGATCAAAGCCAGTTCTGCTGAACCAACTTCTTCTTTCCCGTCTTTATTCCATTTTATGGTTTCAATATTAATATCCGCTTTAGAGTTTTCAACCATTTGTTTCAGGTTCGGTATATTGTAGGCTGCCAATTTCTGCTGTTCCACATAATTACTCAGAATATCAGATATATAGGTTTTCAGTTCCAGATTGACTTGTTGCTGCGAGTAAATAGTTGCTGCTTTTGAATTCTTTCTAAGGTCATCGGTTATTAAAAGTAATGCTGTAAAATCCTTGTTATCAGCGTTGTCATTTCGTACAGCATTTACCGGTTTATCAACGAAATCAAATTCGTAAGTTTCATTACTTTTCAGCACTTTCTGGTACTGATTTGTGCGGTCAATCACGTAGATATGTTTTTTTGTATTATCCTTGAGGCTTGCAAGCCAGAGCGGAACTGTTATCATTCCGGCAAATAGCAAAGGAGTAAGGAAAGTAAGTATGATGAAAGATTTTTTCATCACCCGGGTGGTATATTCCCGTTTTATTATCAGACTTATCTTCGACATAATCAGGGTTTTACTGTTTCAATAAAAATATCATTCATTCCGGGCAACAACTCCTCAAAAGTATGTATCTCGGTTTGTTGTATCAATTCTTTCAGAAGCAGGTTGTTGCTTCCGGTGTTCATTTTTTTAATTTTAGTCTCAAAAATACCATCTTTTTCAGTTTGTGAAAGCAATTCAAAATTATTTCCTGTAATGGAATTTTCGGAACGAACCAGAAAGGTTTTAGTTGCGTGATTTGCCCGTATTTCGGCTACATTACCCTGAAGTACTATTTTCGCCTGATTAACCAGCGAAATATTCTCGCACAAATCCTCAACTGTTCCCATGTTGTGAGTCGAGAAAATTATCGTAGCCCCATTATTTCGTAGTTCCAGAATTTCACGTTTCATCAGATCAGCATTAACAGGATCAAATCCACTGAAGGGTTCATCGAAAATAAGTAACTTCGGATTGTGCAGAATAGTAGTAATAAACTGTACCTTTTGTGCCATTCCTTTCGACAACTCTTCCACTTTCTTATCCCACCATGCTTGTATTTCAAACTTTTCGAACCAATATTTTAATGCTTTCAGGGCATCCTGACGTGACATCCCTTTCAGTTGTGCCAGATAAAGTGCCTGCTCACCAACTTTCATTTTCTTATACAAACCCCGTTCCTCAGGCAGATAACCTATCTGCTGAACTTCCGCAGTAGTCATTTTTTTTCCATTCAGCCTTACTTCACCGCTATCGGGAGCTGTGATGCAATTTATTATACGGATGAGTGTGGTTTTGCCAGCTCCATTCGGACCAAGAAGGCCGTAAATGCTGTTCTCAGGAACAGTAAGACTTACATTGTCGAGTGCCAAATGTCCGGCGAATTGTTTGACTACATTTTCTACTTCAAGTAATATCATAATAGTTTATAAAGTGGATAAAGTCATAAAGCAGTTAAAAACATCAACTGTTTACTTTCAACTGTTTACTTTCAACTGTTTCTCTACATTTTCCCTTCATCAGCAAAACTGAAATATTGCCCACGTGCAATAATAATATGGTCGATGAAAGCAATGCCAATTGCTTTGCAACCTTCTTTTATGCAAAGAGTTATTTTTTCATCCTCTGTACTCGGGCGATTTTGACCGGATGGATGATTGTGAGCAACAACTACAGCTTGTGCAGATTTTTCCAATGCCAATTTCAATAGCATTGGCACATCTACTACTGTTTGTTTAGACCCTCCCTGAGTCAATCGTCTTGTCTCCAGCACCTTATTTGCTCCATTGAGTAATCCAATCCAAAATTCTTCGTGTTGTAAATCGACCAATAGCGGTTCAAATAGTTCGAATAAATCTATACTTGATGTAATTTTCTTACGCTCCAGCATTTCAGACGTTTTTCGGCGTTTGCCTAATTCCAATGCAGCCATAATGGTTATTGCCTTAGCCTCACCAATGCCTTTAAATCGTTTGCAAAGTTCGTGAATGCTAAGTCGTGCAAGTTCATTGATATTATCGCCACACTCGTGCAGAATGCGTCTGGAAAGCTCTACAGCGGATTCATTTTTATTGCCAGAACTTATCAGAATAGCTAATAACTCTGCATCCGAAAGGCTCTGAGAACCTTTATGCAGCATTTTTTCGCGAGGACGGTCATCTTCAGCCCACTCACGGATAGTCAGTCGTTTTTCGTCGGTCAACATTGGAATATAAATATCAGACTTCTTTTACTTTGAAGGGATTATACGAAATCTCATGGTCGATTACATCGGTGTGTTCATGCTTCTTTATTCGTTTCACCAGATAGGTAGTGAGCGGAAGTACTATAATTTCGTACGCTGTTTTAAATACAATTTGGGTAAAAATCATCACAATAAGATGATGATGACGAATGTGACCAGCCAATGCAATAGTAAGAAAAATAAATGAATCAGCTCCTTCGCCCAGGATAGTAGACACTATAGCCCTTAAACCAAAATTTCGACCGTGCTGACGAATTTTCATCTTACTCATCACGTATGCATTAATAAACGACCCGATTAGAAAAGCGATGAAACTGGCGACCGTAAATCGTTCGGTAGTTAATAGCGTGAGTGTGAGTGAATTCTGATAAATAAAATGAGGTGAGGATGGTGCCCAAATGGTAAGCCGGAAAATAAATATCACAAAGAAGTTCATCATGAATCCCATCCAAATAATTAGTCTCATTTTACGGTAACCCCAAACTTCTGCTATAATATCATTGAGAACATATACCAGCGGAAATATTATAACTCCGGCAGTTAAATCGAAACCATATACCCGTATGAGTTTTTGACTAACAATATTAGCTGTTATCAGGCAGACAGTAAAAAGTAGTCCGCATACCATGAATATAAGTGAAACCTGTTTTTTCATTCCAGAAGATTTTTTATTGAACAATGACAAAGATAGAGGTTTTTATTAAAAAAACAATGAGAGACAAATACCCGTTTGCCTCTCATTGACTCATAATAAATAATATTTTCAGTTCTGAATGCTAATCATTCTTGTTTCAATGCTATTGCCACTATTTATACGACACAGGTAAACGCCTGAATGTAAATCAGAAACATTCATACTCTGTATAGTCATTAATTGAGATTGTGAATCGATGAGAATTTTACCGGTTAAATCAACCAGTTGAATACGGGAAACTACCTGCGAACCATCAACTCGTATATTTAATTTTCCACCAATTACCGGGTTTGGGAAAAGCTTTAAAGCTGATTCTTCAGGAGTATTCACTGCAGAAGACAGTTTTGCTTTGTGAGTAGCCAGCCAGATAGTTGCATTCATCAATAAATTCTGATGATTCACTCCAACATCTCCAGTGTAACCGTTATAAAGAGAATTTCCACTTCCACCTGTACCATCATCACACGGCGAACTATCACCTATGGCAGCTACTTTTCCATTACCGTATTTGGCAGTTGCAAACATAACATTAGTTGCTCCGGTGGTTGATGCTCCCGAATTAAAAATATATCCTACAGCTGTTGGGTTTTTAGTTTTATCTAAGGTCATTGTTGTGCCATTGCTCCACATAACTTTAGCACAAGTTCCCATTGCTCCATGTAAAATAGAATCATTTGTTATGGTAGCAAGATTGGTTGAGGTAAGTGAAATATTTGCTAAATCGAATGAAATCCCAAAAGGGTTTGATATAACTCCGTTATTCGTCAGGAAATCGTTCCAAACAGCCGGAGAGTCCCAACCATCATTATTCCTGTCTGAAATTGTATGGTCAGAAACCAAAAACAACCCACCCCCATTCTTGACAAAATTCAATATGGCCGCTTTTTCAGTTAAGGAAAACACAGAATTCGGCTCACACACAATAAATACATTGTACTTGGATAAGTCCTGAGCATTGCTACTGCTTTCATAGGTTATTGAACCACTAGGTGGCAGAGTTTCTACATAATATCCTTTTTTCACACAATCAACACCCCAAGCGGATAATGCACCACTCCAATAGGTTTCAGCAGTAGAGCTGGTTATGCCTGATTGAGTGGGGGTCGGCACTTTTACCGGACTGGAAGAATTGCTGATAACCCAATCCGCATTACCTGCCTGTTCGGCTTTTGTATCATCGAATAGAATTTTAATCTGAGAAAATGTTGCGCTACAGATTAACAATATGACAAGAGTAAAGCGAATCCTCATTAGTTGGAAAATTAAATTATTTGAGCAAAATTGGGCAAAGATATGACTTCTTGTTATATTTCTGTTATAAAAATGCAAAAAAGAGCTAAAGTTGGATGCTTTAGCTCTTTTTAAATATGAAGTTTTTGTTATTATATTGATATTATTGAATAACCAAATTATAATCCATACGTGCCTGAATGCCATTCATCTTTTCAACGTTTCGAATTTGTCGCAGAATTTCGTATTGTTCACCAAGTTGAGCTTTCATAAACCGAGTTTCAACTTCTTTCCCCAGATTTTTCATTAACTTCGTTTTAAAATCTTCTTTTTCAGGATATTCGTTAATATTATACGATTTTAGTTTTGCTTTATCCACCGCCAGTTTAATGGCATCGTTAAGTCCACCAATTTTATCTACCAATCCAATTTTTATAGCATCTTCACCTGTCCACACCCGGCCTTCCGCAATGTTTTTGATTTGTTCAACCTTTATTTTTCGACCATCAGCACAACGTTTCACAAATAATTCGTACCCACGGTTAACGTAATTCTGCATCAAATCGCGTTCTTCGGGTGTAAATGGACGGTTTACCGAAATAGCATCACTCATTTTATTGGTTTTTACACCATCGTATGTTATCCCTAGCTTATCGTTCAGTCCTTTGATATTTGGAATAATACCGAAAATACCAATTGAACCTGTA
Source organism: uncultured Bacteroidales bacterium (assembly GCA_903830915.1). Classification (GTDB taxonomy): domain Bacteria; phylum Bacteroidota; class Bacteroidia; order Bacteroidales; family Paludibacteraceae; genus Paludibacter. The sequence goes on along the minus strand of CAIKVR010000315.1, from coordinate 17,091 downwards.
ATGGTATTTGGTTGAGCAACAATTTTATCGGCAACACAGGAAATATAATATCCGCCCGAAGCTGCATAATCGCCCATCGAAACAATCAATGGCTTTTTAGCCTTTAGCATACTTAAAGCATGCCAAATCTGTTCCGAAGCATAAGCACTTCCACCCGGTGAACTCACACGCAATACAACCGCTTTCACAGCCGAATCTTTTGCAACATCGTTGATAGTTTTCACCATATCTTTTGCTACAATTCCATCGCCCTCATCATCGGTAATATCGCCTACAGCATAAATCACAGCTACTTTATTTTTATCGAATTTACTGGTATCGGGCACTTTAGTAAGTGTGGCATGTTTCACAAAATTCAGATTATCCTCTTTTTTTAATCCTTTGGCACATTTGCGAATCAAACTGTCAACCCTGTCAATATAAACCAACGAATCAACTAAACCATATTCACGGGTTTTTTCAGTGGGTTGGAACATCAACATTTCGTCGGCATACATATTTAGTTTCTCAAACGGAATTTTGCGGGATGCAGATACTTCTTTTAATATAGTATTCCATATTGAATTCATGAAAACTGTTACCTGTAACCGATTGGCATCACTCATTTTAGTGTTTACAAAAGGTTCAACTGCTGATTTGAATGTACCAACTTTCACAATTTGCATTTCAACTCCAATTTTATCAAGTGTATTTTTCAGAAACATAGATTGAGCTGAAAGTCCTTTTAATTCCAACATTCCCTGTGGATTCAAAAGTATTTTATCGGCACATGAAACCAGATAATACATTCCCTGACTGTAATGATCGGCATAAGAAATAATAAATTTCCCTGATTTTTTGAAATCGAGCAATGCATTACGTATTTCTCTGATAGAAGCCGGACGTGCAGAAAGTGACCCTCCTTTAAGGTAAATACCAATAATATTGGGGTCGCTTTTTGCCTTAGCAATATTACTCAGCACATCGTCTAGTCCAATAGTAGTTTCGGACGATCGTCCCATTGCGCTGGCAAATGCACCTGAGAATGGATCGTCCTGTGAACGGTCAATCAGAGTGCCTTCCAGACTAATTTCATAAACTGAGTTAGGCTTAATGGTCGGTGTCGATTCGCTGGAACCGGCAATAGCACCAATTATTCCGAAAAAAATTAAAACACCTATCAACCAGGCAATTATTACACCTACGATAGTAGCCAATGTGAATTTAAAAAACTGTTTCATATTCTGTAAATTTTATACAATTACAAATTTTAATTATTTAATCGTACAAAGAAAATCATATTTTCTTAAATATCAAAACATATCGGTGAGTTGTTACAAATCAAGGTGAAATTTTGGCATGTTATTAACAATTATAGTTTTGAAAAATCAACAGTTCAAGTTATTGTTTCGGCCTAGCACATAAAAAAACTTAAGTCATTTCAACAGATAGCTATCCCCTAATGCACTAGTAAAATCAACCGGGTCAGAATATAGATACACACCTTTAGGTAAAACATTTTGATTACGAATCTGAATCAGTTTCTGTTTTTGGATCTCAGTAAGTGTTTTGTAAATCACTGAGAAAGAATTTGCTTCATAATAAGACATTTCCACGTCCAATTCACCATAACGTTTTATCAATGAAAATACCTTTTCTTTATTCGGTTTTTCGTTGGTCATGGCTTTTCTTAGTTCAATAGAAACTGCTTCTCTTATTTTCACTATTTCGCTCAATAACGGTGCTTGTTTCCGCATTGTTTCGTACAAAGATTCAGCCTGAGTGGCATTCAGCGTAGTAATAAAATCACGTCCGGCATCGCCTGTGAGAGCGGTACTAATGGAATAATCGTGATTTCCCATAGCCGGGAAATCCTTCATGTAAAAACCACCAAAATACGTTCCGTGACGCTCCGGGCAAAAATACACATCCGCTTCTACCGAACCGGCATACCAACTGAAAAGTTCGCTGGCATAAGTCATTACGGCAACGTGGGCACGGTGCGACAAACTTCGTTTATCCAGATTTTCCGGTAATATAGGCCACGAATTGGAATTATCAAACTGTAGTTTGCCCAATGCTGCCTTTTGTTCTGCACTCAATGCTTTGATTACATGACCAACAACCATAGCACGATTATAGCTCAAGTCCGCATCCAATGCATACAAGTCTGCACCAAATTTAATGATTTCTGCTTTATTAAGTTCTTTTCCAGTTTCGAGACAGGTACGGAATGCTTTAATCAGCACCATGCGCTTCATTGCGAAAGCATCGTAAACAGGTGCTTGCGTATTGGCCAAATCCTTTAGTTTCTGAAGTTGCTCAGGAGACAGTATAGCAATCACATTGTTGGCAATACGAGTAAGGAAATAGGTGTTATGCCCTTTGTCGTTTTTGTCGTTATCGCGCATATACTGAAAGCCAAAAAAATCAGCTACTTTACCCGGAGGAAAAAAAGTGTCAGCTCCAAAATTTCCGGTCATAAAAGCCAACCCACTAAAAGCAACCGTATGCAGTTGAGCACGTTCGGAAGTTGCTTGTTCCAGGTTATATTGCTTGTTCTGCTTTGGTTCGTTTTGAGCAAAGGTAGTTGAACTAAAAACAAGCATTGCTGTAAGAATCAAATATGAAATAACTCGTTTCATGGTGTGTGTTTTTATGATTTTGGTTTAATAATAGGGCTTTGCCCCTTCCACTTCATTTTTTGCTCTTAAAAACAACCGCCCCTAAATCCCCTAAAGGGGACTTGGATTAGTATCGTCTCGCAACATGCTCTTAAAGTCCCCTTTAGGGGATTTAGGGGCGGTTCAAAAATACATATCCAATTCTCAACTACCTATCTATCAAGTTGAAAACAGGTTTTATTTTTTGATTGTATATTGATAAACAACTTTCTTATTCTCAGAAGTATCTTTCAGGTTTGTTCCAACAAACTCAAAAGTCGCATTGTCTCTCTTTACGTTCACCCGCATATATCCGGGTCCATTGAGTATTTTTCCGTTCACATATCCATATTCTTCGACATTGCGGGTATTACCCTGCTCCCTGGCTCCGGGCTGTGAAAGGCATTGATAAACGATGCCGTCCAATTCTTGTTTAGCAAATAAATGGTCGTGTCCATGAAAAACCACGTTTACGTGATATTTCTTTAAAAGCTCATGAATCGGCATTTCCCATTCCGGACGTTGCGTTTTAAACCCGTTGGTTCCGTCGGGATTCTGTCCGCCCCATTCGTAAAGATGAGCCACTTCCGAGCCGCCACGCCCTTTTCCTTTATGGTCGACGCCACCCACCAAATTGTGGATAAATATAAATTTGAATGTAGCTTTTGAATTTGCCAACGTGGTTTTCAACCAGTCGTATTGCGTTTTGCCGAGCGTTCTGTCCCATGGATTGTCGTTTCCGCTGCGGGGTGTGAACCAAAACGGATCGAGCACAACGAAAAGCGCGTTTCCCCACGTCCACGAATAATAATCCTGCGGCAAACCGCTGTAGTTTTCCGGCTGATTATTTCCGCTGTAAAAGCTGTCGGGTTCGGGGTTAGGGAAAAATGTTTTTCGGTTTTGATTGGACCAAACTGTCATATTATCATCAAGTCCGTTGAGTCGTTGACCGGCTTCACCATCATGATTGCCCAATACCAAAAAGAGTGGCACCTGCAATAGTCCAAAATAATATCGTTGAGCAATATACTGATTGAATGCAGCTTTATAGTTCCTGCGGTATTTATCTGTCATAAAGGTATCGCCCAAATCGATATGAAAATCGGAAGAATCAGTGGCAGCATTGAGTAAAGTGTTGGTATAAACCTGTGTATCGGTGTTTTCATCCAAATGCGAGTCGGCGGTCAGTGTGAAACAGAATGAATCAATAGCTGTACGTTGGGTATGAAAACTGTGGATTGCTGATTGAGTAAAGCCCTCTTCGCCTTCAGCTTTATACAAGACATAATAATCGTACTGACAATCCACTTTTAATCCTGTAAGTTTACTCTCAATCGGTTTGTTTGCATTCAGCTTCAAGATGTCTGTTTTGTTCTGTTTATTGGCTTTCTGATAATAAACCAGATAAGCCTCTGCATTTTTATAAGAAAGCACCGATACAGTAATTGACTGATTGGTTGGACGACAAAGAATTAAATCGTAATCGTGAGCCGGAACAACGGTTTTGAAGGTGGATTCAGGACGTTGGTCGGGTTGTCTGTCTTTTCGCTGAGCAAAACCAGTTATACTCAAGCATAATAACAACAAAAGGAAGAACTTCTTTCTCATAAACTTTCAAAGCAAAAAGTTATTATCAACAAATTCCTGAAACTGAGTTTTGTATTGCTGACTTACCGGAATGATAGTCCCATCATCGTAAACAATCTCGTTTCGTTCTATCGTGTTTACTTTCTGAAGGTTAACAATGTAAGATTTATGAACGCGCATGAACATAGAAGCGGGCAATTGTGCTTCGAGTGATTTCAGACTTATCAGCGACATGATTGGTTTACGATTAGACAAATGAATCTTTACATATTCGCTCATTCCCTGAATATATGTTATTTCGTTGAAATTGATACGGATAATTTTATACTCCGACTTAATAAATAGAAAATCTTTGCCGGCTTCAACCAGCGAGTTTTTTTCGTTCCGGATTTCAAGCCATTCTTTAGCCTTGTTCACTGCTTTTGTAAATTCAGGAAAATCAATTGGTTTCAGTAAATAATCCAACGCATCAGCTTTGAATCCTTCTAGCGCATATTCGCTATAAGCGGTTGTAAAAATAAAAACCGGCTTCTTTTTTAAGTTGTTCACCAGCTCAAATCCGGTCAGATCGGGCATTTGAATATCCACAAACAGCAAATCAATTTCATTGTCATTCAGATACTTATACGCTTTCACGGGATTTGTGAATTTCTCTACCAATTCCAGAAATGGAGTCTGGCTTATATAGCGTTCGAGCACACTCAGTGCAAGCGGTTCATCGTCAACAATCACACATTTAATACTCATGTCATTGGGATTTTAAGGGTAACATCAAAATACTTTTCAGGGGAATTTATTGACAATGAATATCTCTCGCCATAAAAAATATTCAGTCTGTTTCTACTGTTCTCAAGTCCGAATCCACCTTTATCTACGTTTGTTTTTATAGTCGATTTCAGATTAAAACAATTGAATAACAGCATCTTATCATTAAAAATAAACGAAATTACAATCTTACTCTTATGGTCATTCCCTCCACCATGTTTGAAAGCATTTTCGATATATGAAATAAACAACAAAGGCGGTATTTCAAACTCATCGTATTGTTCCGGTAAGTTAAGTTCAATGATCATATCATTTTCGAAACGGAGTTTCATCAAGTCAATATAACTCCTCACAAACTCAAACTCTTTACTTATCAACACCTTTCCACTCTCATTTTCGTAAAGCATATAGCGCATTAATTTCGAAAGTTTCATTACTGCTTCCTTCGCCTTATATGAATCGAGGTCAATTAATGCATAAATATTATTCAGTGTATTCATCAAAAAATGCGGACTTACCTGATATCGAAGCATTTCGAGTTGCATCTCTGAATTCTGTTTTTCAAGAATATACTGTTTTTCTTCATTTTCATACCATTTTTTGGAAAACATCAAACCCGAATCAACCCCAACGATTAATAACGAATACATCAATAAATGAGCATAGGGTGGAATGGGAGTTGGCTTGTTTGATTTGGTATTTTCGGTTTTTACTTTCGGTAAGGTGAAAATATTATCGTAGTAATAATATGAAAATGAGGATAGTGCAATAATACCTGCAATACAAAGCATATAAAGTCCGTATTTACCGCGAAGCATAAGTTTTGGAGCAATCAGCCAGTGGTTCAACCCGAATACAACGAAAAGTAAGGCCTGATCCTTCCAGATTTTCATTACATGTATCCAACTTATTTCGCCATTAACCCTAGTGAAGAGTACCGGCAACAGAAATAAAATGAGAAATACAAATGCCATGATGTAAAATCCGAAATTCCGACCCTGCAAATATAGTTTCGATTTCACAGGTACGTTCATTACTTGAGCAATAATATTTTGGAAGATTGAGAAAAACTATCCGAATTTACTGAAACAATATAAATTCCTGACGCCATAGTATTACCATTAGAATCAACAAGTTTAAATGTTTTGGTTTCGCCCGAAGCAATACTTTCAGTTGAACAATACTGCTTAATCGTTCGTCCATTCAGGTCGGAAAGCTTAACCCTAGCCCCTTTCATGCAAGATTGATTAAACCGGATATTAAATTCATTTCCATTCTGATTGGGATAGACCAAACAGCCTGATTGATCAGTCAAAGATACATCTTTCAACCCGCTTATTGTCGAACTTCTAACCGAATAAGAATATAAAATGTCACCGTTTTTCGATGAAGCTGTTTCGTCTTTTGGCAGTTTTGCATTTACAAAATCAACCTTCACACTGTCCGTGTTTACACTTACCCTGATATGTCCTGCACCTTTCAAAACCGTGCCTGTAAAAGCATCTCCGTTCGCTATATAACCCAAAGCATACGATGAATCACTTGGCATTTGAATAGTTTGATACACCAGATTGTCTAATTTTTCGTAGGCATAAACGTGGTCGTGTCCCTGAAAAAGTACATTTACTTTATTTTTTACCATTAACTGGTGAATAGGTAATTCCCAACCTGGTCGATTTGTTGCAAATTTATCCTTACCATTATCCAAACCGCCCCATTCAAAGCCGGTTGCAACTCCTATTCCACCGCGAGTTTCACCCATTACGTGATGAGTGAAAACAAACTTATATTTGGCTTTGCTGGTTTCGAGCGTTGTTTTCAGCCAGTCATATTGCGTTTTCCCAATGGTCCATTCCCAATTGCGGGGCTTGGCACTGGCTGTATAATACCGCCAACCATCTACCACAACGAATAAAGCATCGCCCCATTCAAAAGCATAGTAATTTTGAGGTTTCCCCATTCCAAAAAGTTCTTCTTCGTTATTTCCACTATAAAATGCATCAGGTTCGGGGTTTGGATAATACATCTTTCGCCAGAGTGTCTCGTAAGTTGCCAGGTTATTTGGCGGAGTCTGTAACAGATAATAACCGCTTTCGCCTTCGTGATTACCCTGACAAAAGAAAAATGGCATGGAATGACAAACGCCTCCAAAATGCGGACGATTATCGAGCATAAGTTGTTGTATTTCAGCACTGGTAATTGTGGTGGCAGTATGGTCATCACCAAAAGTATCCCCTAAATCAATCATAAAATCAGATCCATCAGTCAACATATTATTCAGGCAAATATCCCATAAAGGATGATAGCCTTTCTTGTCATAAGGATGTGGGTCTGCCTCGATGCTGAACACAAATGAACTTCCTTTTTTACGTTGGGTAATAAAATTATGTTCCGGTCCGGACAGAAAAGTACTGGTACCTGATTTGTGGTAACGAGTTCGGTAATAATAGCGTGTTTCGCCCGTTAACCCGCTGATTTTTGTTACTACAGGCTTACCAACCACACTTGTTACGACAGTTGTTGAATCGGTATATTTTCCACTCAAAATTCCATACTGAATATATGTATCAACCTGTGAATCGAATAGAATACTTACAGTAATGCACGTATCAGTCGGGCGACCGAGAATTTCATTAAATGTTTGAGCGGAAATCCAAATAGAATTCATTGCCCACAATAATATTAAACTATACTTTTTCATAATTTATTTGACTAAAAATATTATAACTGTTTAATGAGCTTTATTGTTTGAGTGTAATTAGTAAAACTGACTTTCAGAAAGTAAACTCCTGAAATAAGGATTGAGAAATCTTTATTCTCTATATTTTTTCCTTTCCATACACATTGTCCGAACGCATTAAGTAATTCGTAACTTTCATTTCCGGTGAAATTTGACAAGCTGATTTTATCTGTAAAAGGATTTGGAAATACGTTTAGGTTTGCTGTATTGATTAACTCACTGACTCCCGAAGTATATTTTTCAATAAAATCACCCGGAATGAGTGTTTTACCTTTAAATGCGGCATAATCAAGCGGATATTTATATACCCTGAAAACGGAGTTCATCGTCTCACCGGCTCTGGCTGCATCTGCATCAGGTGCAACACCTTGCGTTATTACTCCGTTTTGTTGAACCGGACACACATATTTCCATACAACTTCACCTGTAGAAGTAACTTCGCGAAATTCACCAATTGTACCAGAGCACATAATTGTATTCCCATTGGGCAAACGTTCAGCTCCCGAGATGTTTTCGGAGTACATAGGATACGTTACATCGCCCTGATAGAACCAGGAATAGGTTGCAGGTAAAAATTTAGACCCAACTGTAACTGCATAGTTGCCATTGGCATCTACGGCAGGAGTAAATTCATCAACAGTAGAATATATCTTTGTACCACCGCGTCCTAAACCATTATCAAAACAAGTCATATTTCCAGCACCCGGATAGCCTGGTTTTACCCATTCCACGTCGTGTTGCTGAAAATAGCGTTGGTCGCTGGCTGTTCCTGCACCATAACATACCGGATTTCCCCAACGGTACAATAAATCTCCGCCTTTAGCACGTTTACCACCTGCGTGACTTTTAGCTTCTGCTGTGGTTGTACTGTGGTCGATTATCCATACTTCGCTGTTTCCACGTACGCTCATGGCTATCTGATCGAACTGTTCGTTGTAATCAATGGAGTTCATGTGATTCCAAAATGCAGGGAGTTTTTTGGTATCACCATCACAATCGACCAACTCAGGATGTTGTTTTGGAGTTCCATAATTAAGCTTGGTGGCATCAAAATCCTGTATCAAATGATCCCAGGTATGCCATTCCCACACCACAGTTCCACCTTTGGGATAAGTTGGTTTAACTTCAGCGACATAATCGGGCAAAACTATTGAAGGTAGTTGTTGTGTTTTAGGATCCAATTGAAAATTTGCTGTATTAAATCCAGCTGCAGCACATTCTGCCAATGTTTTTTTCTCAATTACCAGCATAATAATATTTCCATTTGGCAAAATATGGATGTCGTGGTGTTGCATGTAAGTATCGGTTGAGAAATCAAGTTCCCAAACCAGATTATCATCCCAATCGTATTCTTCAATGCGACCACCTTCACCTCCACCGCTACTCAGTCGGCCGGGAGTCATACATGAACGCAGTATATGTCCGTTAGGTAGCAGATAAACTGATTGTCCCGGAGGATAAGTACTTTTTGACCATTGATGAACAACCCTACCTTCGTTATTAATCAGGTAAGTAGTGTGGTATTGCTTGGGAGCAAACAAGGTATAACCTTTATAAACCTTAGATGAATCGTTTAGAAACAAGCCTACGGTGCGGGTTTGCGCAAAAGTGGAAATAGTGAAGAACAACAAAAAACCCCCCAGCCCCCGAAGGGGGAGAAAGAATTTGCTATATTTTTTCGGATGTGATAGTTTATTTATTGATTTCATAATAATACATTTTTAATTTTAAATTATTAGATGAGGTCTTAAAGTCCCCCTTTGGGGGATTTAGGGGGCTGTGTCTATCGTGTAAATATCATTTTGTTTCCAACTTTAATATTATTGTTCATAAGCACATAGCAATAAAGTCCGCTGTTTAATTTACTCCCCGAATCGTCGGTGCCATCCCATACCAGCGTATTTTTGCCTGAAAAGAACATACGATTAGCCAGGTTTCGCACAGCCCTTCCATTCAAATCGTAAATAACTACACTAAGTTTTTGATCGGTAGGTAAATCAAACTCAATATTAGTATTAACACTGAACGGATTAGGATAATTCTGACTAACTACTCCTTTGTTAATCTGCTCAGCAATTTTTTGAATGGCAGTAATATCTGCCGGAACAAGATAGGATGGGTCGTAGCCAGTCATCGTTTTTCCTGGAGTCAAATCGTGTCCCGCCAAAGCCGGATGAGTTGCCGTGTAACGATATGCACGGAAAGCTGCATTGTCGGTTGGATAAGTATCTGTTTTAATTTTCTTGATACCACTACGGGTAAACGGATTGATATATTCCCACACTATAGAAGTATCGGTAGGACAAACTTCAAAAAAGTGTCCTGAATTCATAGCGCAGACAAAGGTATTTCCATTTGGCAGACGCTGAGCACTTGAACCAATAGTACTGAAAAACGATGTATTATTTTTACTTGAATACATCCAGGTTATTTGTTTAGATATATTTTTCTTTTCTTTCATTAAATTTGAATTAGCAGGGCTCACCACATTATAACCGGCAGTTGGCGGGTCAACAAAAGCACTCGTTTTAGTTCCGGAAGAGTTTAAAAATGGATTTATCTCAACGATATAAGACTGTGGAGTCATTTCATACAGGTTTTGTCCGTTGTTGAAAATCAGAAAATTTCCTTCGCCCGGAAGACCTGATTTAATCCACTGAATATCATGTGCTCCACCAATTTGCTTGTTACCAGTACTCGTTTTCTCTGGATTAGTGGAAAACGAAGGAGCACTGCCCTGACCGTATTTGTACGGATCGCCAAAGCGGTACAGAAAATTGCCTGCAGAAGATGCAGCCAGCGTTACCGAAGCTGCCGAATCATTTTTTACAAAGGTATTTCCGTGGTCGATTACATAGAACTCACCGTGCACAGAATTGATAACCACCTGATCGAGCGTTTGATTGTAGTCCATCGAATTGCAATGCAGCCAGTCACTTTTGAGTGGGTTTCCGGTCATGTTGATATTAATTTTGCCGGGAGTATTTTTCACCACGCCGTAAGTAGCTGTTTTGGTGGCATCAAAATCCTGTACGACATGATCGAAAAATGCCCATTCCCATATAATTTTTCCGGCGCGGTTTACTTCCACCACTACATCCAGCTGCACGCCCGTATAAACTCCACCGGATACACTTGCGGGATTAGCCCCTGCAGCCAGACACTGTGCAGAAGTATAGTCTTTGTTGGCAATATACATAAAGGTGGAATCGCCCAGCTTGGGATTGTAGATTTTCACAAAGTCGTGATGCGGGTGATAATTGCTCCGTTTTTCGGTGTAAGTCCAAACTGTATTGCCGCTCCAGTCGAGTTCCTTCCATACATTGGAATTGCTCGGGTCGCCACCAACAGCATCGAGCAGCGTTCCGCCTTCTGTAAAGCGCGGATTGGTGCCAATTTTCCACGAATGAATTACATGACCTTCCATATCAATGAGATAGGTCGTTCCACCTGAGCCAAAAAGGGTGTAACCGTTATAAGCTTTTGTGCTGTTCCAATAGCGGGTTTCGGTAGGAATAAAAAAGGTTTCCTGCGCCAACAGTGTCAGCGTGGAACTAAAAACAATGAATAATAAAATGATGTTCTTCATAGTAGTATTTTTTATTTTTGAATAATTATTTTTTGGCTAGAAAGCTCATTATTCACTTTCAGTTGAACAAAATAAATTCCTGTTGACTGATTGTTAGTATTCCAATTTACTGAATGTATTCCGCTTTCCAGTTTAGAATTAATCAGCGTTTGAACCTGCAAACCCAGGGCATTGTAAATCTTCAAACTTACAGTTGCTTCATTATCCATAATAAACTGAAAATTAGCAATATCCTTACATGGATTTGGATAAACACTTAGCTTCAATTTATCGGAATCTACTGTTGGGAGTCCGGTTATACCCTTAACAAAATTCCGAGCCACCCGGAAACCAATATGGTACCATGGATGATTGGGGTCAAGTGGCCCACGGAAATAAGACGGATTGCGATTCGACACGCGTGAATGTCCATCGTCAATGCCGTTTACAATATCGCCATTGTACCAGCAACCGCCACGCATTCCTTTGTATTGTTTGCCGTCGGGCATGTCTGAACCTGAAGTTGGTCCCTGCGGATTACTTGCCGGACTGCTGCTGTAGTAGGTGGACGAATACCAGTCGTTGATAAATTGCCAAACATTGCCCGCCATATCTACCAAACCATATCCGTTGGTACTGTTTGCAGTCTGATAAGTAGCTGCTGTTCCCGGCCAGTTATAATCTGTTTTTTGTCTCAATGCTCCATCATAAAACCCAACTGGTGTTGAAAATGGATAAAGATTTACATCTGCACTTTCGTATGGATCGCCCGTAGATGGCCAGTTGGCGCGGGTTTTATCGGCTTCGGTATTGTTTCCCCAGGGATAATTGTAATACGGATTATTTTGTCCGCCACGCCCTGCATATTCCCATTCAGCTTCGGTTGGAAGGCGGTAACCGTTCTTCGTAAAATCACAAATGCCGGACGTGAGGTTGTAGCACGGAGTCAATCCATTTTGTGTACTCAGCCAGTTGCAAAAAGCAATGCATCCATACCAGCGCATTCCCACCACCGGGTGATTGGCACGAAAATCGGCCATCGAGAAGGTTTTCCCATCGAAACTGATGTTGTAATACGAAGCATACTGATTGGTATAGCAATAAATGGAATCGAGACCGACACCATATACAATTTTGTTCTTCACCGTAATCAATCCCGCAGCATAAGCTGAATTCAGGTAAGTGAGGTATTGCTGATTGGTGATATGCGTTTTGGCCATATAAAAAGAATCAATCTTTACATCGTGCAGTGGTAACTCGTCGCTCGGGTGTTTCGGGTCAACAAAACCAATATGATCGCCCATGGAGAATGTTCCGGCAGGAATCATCACATCAGTAATGTTCAAACCGGCATTATCTAACCCGCCCCGAACCAGAATCACATATTTACTTACTGTTTTGGTGTCGTAAGTAACCACACCATAATCGGTGTTAAAGTCCCACGCAACCGTCGGTGTTTTATACTGACTGGTTGACGACCAGTAGAATGCCGATGTGACGATATTAGGGAAATACGTTTTATTGATAGACGGTTTTACACGTGATACATCATTCAACGATTGAAGCTCTTTGATATTTGGTAAGCGCCAGTCGGATTTACCTCCCAGCGAAATTGTTTTGGCATAAGCCAAAGCTACTTCCCAGTTCATTGCTGTAGTAGAAGAGTTTTTTTGCCAGATCAGACCAGTATAATTGTCTTTTATTGTTCCATCGGCATTATCAGTGAAATGCGCCACTGTAAAAGTGGTAGTTATCGGACTTCGAACGGCACGTACATGGATCAGTTTGGTTCCTCCAGCACTTTTCGATTCAGCTTTGGGATGATTACCAATGCCCCCACCGGCATTTGTCAACCAGATAATGGTTGCATTATCAGCCTGTTTTTCACTGCTCCACCAATATTCAGCCGTTGTTTTAGTGAAGATTGTTGTATACAAAGCCGGATTATTTGCATCAAATAAATGAATACTGAATAATTCAATTCCTGTTGGTAGTCGCCAGTCGGTATAACCTCCCAGTGTCAGTGTATCGGCATAACTTACAGCTTTTTCAAAGGTCATTTCGCCACCATCGGTTTTCTGCCATATCAAACCGGTATTGTTATCTGTGATAGTTCCGTTTCCATTATCTTTAAACGATAGCGGATTTATCACATAATCAGCATCTTCGCCAGCTGTGGCGGTGTAGCTGGTGGTTTGTCCCGTGTCAGGAAGTTTGAATGGCAGGAGCTTTTGAGCCTGAACTTGCAGAGTAAAGAATACAATAACGATGGTAATATAATTTTTCAACATAAAATTCCAGTTTAAATGTTATCATCAATTTGTTCAAATTTAGGTTATTTATTATTACCATCCATATACAAATCAATGAAATGAGAGATTATATCAGCGAAAGAAAAAAAACATCAAATAAATTATAAATTTTCAAAGCATTTTCAATCAAAGTATCAATATTTGCAACCAACAAAAAACAACACATAACAGTATGATACACACTGTAAAAATTGACGATAACACCCGAAACGGAAAGAAAATAATTAATAATTTGCGCCGCTATCGCAAAGGTGTTGAATTTGAAAATCCTGCTGCAACCGGCATTGTGCCTGAAGGATATATGACTGCTGAAGAATTCGAAAAAGAAACAACCAAGATAATTATTGAACGTTGCAAAGAACATGGTTTACTTTAGCAAACAATCTACAACGGACATTGATGTTTTTGTTGTTGGATTATTGACATGAAAAAAACACGAACTAAGTGTTGAACATGTTTTGAGATATCGAGATGATGTTATAATTATTTGCAAACAACTTGATTCACTAAAATTTCATTTCAATACCCAATTTCAAATTCACAAAATTTTTGGAGAAAAAGTTCACACCTATAGGCGTAACAAACAAACTCACTGGTACATTATTTACAATCTCGACCCACACGGAAACGTTTATATTCAACGAATCCTTTCGAACCATTCTACAACTGAAAAATAATTAATTTTTAAATCAGCACTTTCAATGTCGATTTTTCCTGAGTTGAACTAAGCGTCACTGTATAAACTCCATGTGACAAGTATTCGGGCAATTGATATGAAGTGGTTTGATTTGAAATCAGTGTTTTATTTATTGAAACAATTAGTTTGCCGGTAATATTATACAAATTCAATTGAACATCTGTATTATTTAATGATTTTAAAAATACAAAGTTGCCAGATTGATAAACTTCTAAATTTGCACTTGAAATTACTGAATTTACAGTCGAAATCACTTTCGGTTTCACACTGAATGAACGTCGAATTGCACCATTAATCTGACCAAGTGAAGCATTATCCACATGATAACCTCCAATATAATCCACTTTGGCACTATCCTGATTTACAGTAACATTAATATGACCTGAGCAAGGCAATAAGGTTCCGGTAACATAGCCATAACCTGCTGCACTTGTTGTAGATGTATATTGGGGTAACGATGGTTGTGGAACTTCGAGGTAAACGATGCCATCTTTGGGTTGCTCCACATACAAGTGATCGTGACCATGAAAGAAAATCTGCACGCCATTTTCAACCATTATCTGATGAATCGGTTTTCCCCAACCCGGACGTTGGGTGTCAAAAGCATAGGTGCCATCGGCATTTTGTCCACCCATTTCAGCCAGATTTACGCGTTCAGCACCGCCCCGTCCTTCTTTATCACCACCTACAATCTGATGCGAGAACACAAATTTGTATTTGGCTTTGCTATTTTCCAAGGTGCTTCGAAACCAGTCGTACTGCGATTTTCCTAATGTGAAACCCCAGGCATCCGAAGGTTTAACCGGTGTAAATTCATAAGGATCAATTACAACAAACAGTGCATCGCCCCAGTTCCAGGCATAATAATTTTCACGTCTGCCCATATAAAGGTCACTCAAGTCATTTCCGGTATAAAAACCATCGGGTGTAGGATTAGGATAATATTTCCGGCGAATGGAATTGGTGAGGTTAAATTCGTCAGTAGCTTGACTGGTATTTAGCCATCCCAATTCTCCTTCGTGATTGCCCACAACAATGTACAGTGGCATGGAATTACACACATTATCCCAGAAATTACGATACAATAGGTTACGTTGTTCAATATAATAACTGTTGACAATGGGAAATTTCTCAGTCATAAAATTATCACCGAGGTCAATCATAAAGTCAGGTTTCAGTTTCACTTCGTTTTGCAGGGTGTTTCTGAAGGTGTAATAATTGGAATTTTCGTCCAGATGCGGATCTGCTTCCACGGCAAAGGAGAATTTCTGTCCGGGACTCCGTTGGGTTATAAAATTACCTGAAACACCTGCTTTGAAAGTACTTTCGCCATTCAATTTATAATACAACTGATAGAAATATTGGGTGTTTGCATTCATCCCACTCATAGTCATTTCGATGGGCTGATTGGGCTGAAATTCGGCAATCGGTGTTTGCAATGATAAATTGGTTTGGCTTGTTCCGTATGCTAAGTAAACTGACATGGATTTGTCGGACAAGGCATTAAATACAATGGACTTATCACTTGGAACGCCCAATAAACCCGATGCAATAAAATCGCCATAAAATCGAATTTCGACTTTATAAACAGATACTCCGGCGGTGATAAACAGTTGATTGTTGTATTTCCCGCCAAAAGTCAAATTGCGGACTTTCTCTCCTGCCGGAAGGGTTATAGAGCCAACCAATGTTGCTGATTTGTCGTAAATTTTCACACCTCCATCGCCAAAGGCTACATAGATATTGCCAAAAACATCCGAAGTGATTCCATCTATTTCACCCGTTCCGGCTACTTTCAGAAATACTTTTTTATTCTTGGTCAGGTCAACAGTACTTTCATTGGTAAGCGCATAAGTGTAAATGGTGTTAGTGCTACTTTCATTCACATAGAGTGTTTTCCAGTCCTGTACAAAGGTCAGTCCATTGGGTTTTACAAGCGTACTGTCGAGCAAAACGGGTTTATTAGTAGCATTATACGGAATGCAATACAAGCCCTGAAAAGTCAATTCACGCCCTGTCACACCAAAATCGGGATCAGTAAAATAAATTGAACCCAGATAACTAAGTGTCACATCATTGGGTGAGTTTAGCCGTTTGCCATTCCAGGTCGACATCAGCGAAGTCTGATTGCCCAGCGTGTCCATCTTAATAACATCATGTTGATTGTAACGGCACACATAAAACTCGTTTCGTTTGCTGCAAGCTATACCGTTGGGATTACCAACACCCGACACAAAAACTGAGAGTCCTTTTTCCTCGCTCCACTTGTATATTTTATTGCCATTTACATCGCTGAATACCAGATAACCATCGGGGTGCCATTGTGGCCCTTCTGTAAACTGAAGTCCGGTAACTATTTGTACGGGCTTAAGATTGTCGAAAATGCCAGCCGATAAATTAAACGGAAATACAAGAAATAACCCTGCGATGAATTTTAATAATCTGAAACATTTCATACGGCTTATCGTTGATTTGATACAAATATAGAACTTTATAATGTGTTAAAAATGAGAAATCATTGATTCGGTTTATTTTATCTGCCAAATAGCAGAAATAATCAGCATGATGATTTTTTGAAATTTGATCCGAATAATTGTAATCACCTAAGTTTTCACATTTACTATAATTGATCGATATAAAACACAATAGTTCGTTATAAAAAGCTCTAAATTAAGCGGCAATTGTGCCCCAATTCCTTAGTTCAGAGATAATAGTTCTATTTTTCTTTAAGTACGGGTTAATCCCGAACCTTTGAATAAATGTTTTAAGCAATAACTCAT
>CAIKVR010000314.1 GCA_903830915.1 uncultured Bacteroidales bacterium | reverse complement strand
GTCACCCATCGTTTGTAATGAGTAATTCATTTACCAATCAGACGCTGGCTCAGATTGAATTGTATACCAAGGATTATCCGGTTGACGTTTATCGCTTGCCAAAACACCTGGACGAAGAAGTGGCACGCTTGCACCTTGAACAATTAGGTGTGAAACTGACTGTTCTTACTCCAGACCAGGCCGCTTACATCGGTGTGGATGCTACAGGACCTTATAAACCTGAGCATTACAGATATTAATATCGTTTTTAGCAGGTAGTTTATAGTCAATAAAACACATAAATATATTTTAGTAAATTGAGGGCTTCACTTAAAGTGAAACCCTCAATTTTTTTATAGTTATGGTGAGTCTATCACCACCTTTCTACTCATCACATCGTTATTTATCAACGCCTTTACTACATAGATTCGGTGGCAGGAACTGTACCGGCAGGATTTCACCAAAAACACAAACTCCGGGATGAACGCCAACTGTTCCTGCCAAAGCGGCATCGAAAAGCTGAATAAATACTGGCCTACATCTTTTTTTAGAGATTCGTCAAAAGACGGATATAATACTGTCCTAATTTTCTTCGCATCCTTAGTTTAGTGAGTTATTACCGCATCTTCGCACTACCTACGGGAGCCAATAAGCTTAATCCCCTGCCCTTTCATACCACAGTGCATACTCTGTCACACAGCTATATGGACTACATTAATGGCTATACATTTTTGAAGACCCGGAAAAGACATGGCGCATAGTTGTAACAGAAGAAAAAGAGCGATAACAATAATTTTTTTAGGAGGAGTTCAACTAAATTCTGATTGATTTTCAAATTAGAAACCAAATTGGCATACCAAAATTATGTTTTACAACATATTTGCAAAAATATTTCTTAAAAAGTTTTTTTATTGGTTTACCAATGTCTACTTTTGGTCAACCAATAAATTGGCTTACCAGATTAATTCAACTCGTAAAACAATATAATTTACTAATAATCAATCTAATTTATCAACAATTAAAATTAATTACGTATGAAAAAACTATTATTTATTTTAACGTTGTTTTTTGTGTCATTATTGACTCATGCCACAACAGGTTATTACACTTCAGCGCAGGTTGCAACACTAAAAACCGACCTTACAGCCGGAACGTATGACATCTACGAGTTGACTTCAACCGGCACCTATGCTATTGCAGCGGGTGGTTCTAGTACTTATTTTACAATAGGTGGGTCAAAGACAAATGTAATAATACGTGCACAAGCAGGTCTTGCTTCTAAACCTATCCTGAAAATGACAACAACTTCAACAGGAACTACAGGTTCAATGTTTACAACAGCAATTGCAGGTTTGACCCTGACTTTTAGCGGAATTGAATTTGATGGAGCAAATACAGGGAGTTCCGGACAGCCAATGTTACTACAGGCAACCGGTGCTACAAATAATATCTATGTTAGTAATTGTAATATTCATGATTTCTTAAATGTATCCGGTAACGGTGCAATTCGAATTGATGGAACTGCTACATTATTAGATATACAAGGATCTACTATAAATAATTGTGGAGGTCGAGTATTATTTCAAAATTCAGCAGGTTCATCCGGATCAGTGAACCTAAAAAACAATACTATTAGTAACTGTACAGCACTTCTTAATACGAATCGCTGTAATATGATTTATTGGGCAGCATTAACATCAGGAACAACAACCATTGATCATTGTACTTTTTATAATGATTGTAATAGTGGAGGTGGAATATCAGCAACTGATGCAATAATAAGAACTGTATCTGGTTCTGGTGCAATTACAGTCACAAATACACTCTTTAGCAATGTTGTTGGAAATTTACCGACAGCTGCTACAGAAAATTATTGTTTCTTAGATGGACTTTTATATACACTTTCAGGAACAAAACCAACAGGAACAAATACATTCGTTGCAGCTACACCACCGAGCTATACAAATACAAGTACTCGTGATTTTACATTAACAAACCGAAGTTCTTTTGTTGGTAGTGATGGTTTTACTGCTGGTAATTCAAGTATATATCCGGCTCTTGTAGCTCTTACTGCACCTACAGTAGGAACTGGTTCAGGTCAAACCTCTTCGGGTTTCACTGCAAACTGGACAAAAGTAACGAATGCCATAAGTTATGATGTGGCAGTTTATCAAGGTGCAAGTTTAATTAGTACCACTAATGCAAGCGGACAAGCCACACAAAGTTTAGCAATTACTGGTCTTGCATCTAATACAACTTATACATATACTGTAACCGCAAAAGGTGATGGCATTTCTTATAGTCCTTCACCTGCTTCATCACCATCAGCCGGAGTTCTTACTCTTGGACTTACAGCACCCACTGTTGGTACAGCGTCATCAGTTTCTGCAAGTGGATTCACTGCCAACTGGACAGCTGTGTCAAATGCAATTGGATATGATGTTCAGTTATATTTAGGAACACAGTTGGTTAGTACAACTAACGTAAGTGGTCAATCTACTTCAAGTTTAGCTATTACAGGTCTATCTGCAGGTACGACTTATACTTATAAAGTTGTAGCAAAAGGAAATGGCTCAACGTATATTGACTCTACACCTTCTGTAGCATCAACAAGTTTTACAACTTCTGCCGTTTCTGTAGCTACTATTAATACTAATTTTGCTGATGGAACATGGGGTTCTATTATTCCTTCACCAACAACTAATTTACCTGCTTCAGGTTCATACCCAACAAGTTCAATAAATGGATTTTCATTAACTAAAGGTTTGATGTATGGTGGAACAAGTACAGGACTACAGGGAGAATATCATGTTAATCAAATAAGATTGGATAAAGGTACATTGGGTGCTATGGTAACTCTACCAACCGTAAATTCTATCAGTCAACTGGAAATTCACGTTGCCGGAACTTCACCTAAACAATTTGTTGTTAGACAATATAATACAGGTACTTCAGCCTGGGACATTACTGTTGGAACTTATACTTTAAGCGGTGCTGAAGATATTTTCTATATTCCTGTTAGTGGCTCAAATGTTCAACTTCGAATAGAAAATGAAGCTACAAGTACAAGTACATTGCAGATTTATCAGATCACAACCCGAACAACAAATCCAACAACAGTACTTGGAGCGCCATATCAACCTAATGTTGCTACAGCAATTACAGGCAGTAGTTTTTATGCCAGTTGGACTGCAGTTCCAAATGCTTCAGGATATTTGGTAAGAACTTATTCTACAATAGGAACATTAAGAAACACATTTAGCGTAAGCGGTGGAGCTACAACAAGTTACACTGTAACAGGAATAGATACTGTAAGAGTAGGTACTTACAAAGTTGTTGCCGTTGGTGATTACGTTACATATACCAATTCAAGTATTTCACCGGCTTCAGCCACATATACAATTACAAGATTAGCTACACCGGTAGTCGGAGTTGGATCAGCAGCTACAGCAAGTGGTTTTACAGCCAATTGGTCAACTGTGGTGAATGCGTCAAGTTATGATGTATTGGTTTATCAGGGTGCAAGTTTAATAAGCACTACTAATGCAAGTGGACAGGCAGCAACAAGTGTTGCCATTACAGGACTTTCTGAGTATACTTCTTATACTTATACTGTAATTGCAAAAGGAGACGGAGCAACATATTTTGATTCATACCCATCAACTGCATCTGCAAGTATTTCTACACTCAGAAATCTGCCCAAAGTTACTACACCTACCATTGGAACAGCGTCATCGGTTTTAGCAACTGGTTTTACGGCTAACTGGACTGCCGTTGATAATGCAGTAAGTTACAATGTGTCTGTTTATCAAGGAGTAACATTTATCAAAACAGTAAATGCAAGCGGACAAGCTACTGCAAGTGTAGCTATAACCGGATTGACTGCCGGTTTCGCTTACACATATAAAGTAGTTGCTGTGGGTGATGGATCAACTTATGATGATTCAGTGATTTCAGATGCTTCTGCAATTGTAACCACAAATAAACTTACAACTCCTACTATTGGAACAGCTTCGGCTGTAACTGCCACAGGCTTTACAGCCAATTGGACAGCAGTAGCCAATGCAAGCAGCTACAGTGTAATACTATATTATGGTAGCAATGCCATCGACACAAAAAGTGCAACCGGTCAATCTACTCAAAGTATTGATTTTACCGGTTTAACTTCCGGTTTTAACTATACTTATAAAGTTCAGGCTATTGGAGATGGAACTACTTATGCCAACTCGAATGTTTCTGTGGCTTCGGCAAGTGTTACCACCAATAAACTTTCAATTCCAACTATTGGTACTGCTTCAACTATTACTGCCACAGGCTTTACCGCCAATTGGACAGCTGTAGCAAATGCAGTAAGCTATGATGTAAAAGTTTACGATAGTGGTGCCAACTTAATTAGTACTACTAATGCTACTGGTCAGGTAACAAATAGTTTAGCAATAACAGGGCTTTCAAACTTTACAATTTACAATTATAAAGTAACTGCAATTGGCGATGCTAATTATGCAAATTCTGATATATCAAGTGTATCAGCTAACTTTATTACTTTAGATCCTGCAGCAGTTAATAGTGTTACTACAAACTTTGGAGACATATCTTGGGGAACTGCTTTGGCAGCTGTACCAGGAACTGGAGCTTTTGGCAGTAGTACAGTAAACGGCTTTACATTAACAAATTCTTGTTTAACAGTAAGTAACACTAAAGGCCCTAAAGGTGAAAGTCATACTAACCGTATATCACTAGATAAAATCAATATAGGTTATATTACTTTACCTACACTGAATTCAGTGAAACAAATTGAAATTCATGCAACTTCAGGCTCTGCAGGTAACGGATTTTCATTACAGGAATATGTACCATCGTCTAATACATGGGTTGCAGTTGGTTCAAGTTATGTTTATGAACAAGCTTCAAAAACTGCTGGTATTGATTCACTCTATATTATTCCAATAACAAGAAATGTTCAAACCAGATTTAGAATTGGTAATATTGCAAGTGGTGCTTTGAGTATTTATCAAATCATTACCCGTACAACTAATCCAGCATTACTTGCCAGACCTGTTGCAACAGCAGCAACAGCAGTTACAGGAAGTGGATTTACTGCACATTGGAGTTCTGTTTCAAATGCAACCGGTTATTCAATAAAAGAATATAATTACGGTACACTTAAGAATACAATTACAGTTTCTGATCCTTCGGCAACTAGTTATGCAGTAAGTGGAATTGATACTGCAATGGTATGCACCTACAAAGTACAAGCTATTGGTGACGGAGATAATAATTATTCCGATTCATATTTATCTTTACCGTTATCAAGTTTCTCTATTACAAGATTGGGAAAACCTGTTGTTGGTAGTGCATCTGCAATTTCTGAAAGTGGATTTACTGCAAATTGGACAGCTGTTGCAAATGCTGTTAGTTATGACGTATCTGTATATCAGAGTGGAACATTGATTAGTACAACTAATGCAAGCGGACAAGCGACTCAGAGTTTAGCAATTACTGGTCTTTCACCAAATACTGCATATACGTATAAAGTGATGGCTATTGGTGATGGATCGAGTACATTTAATTCTTATATTTCATTGTCCGGAAGTGCAACAACATCTAATTTATTTAATGTAACAAGTACAATAAATATTTCATCATTAACTAATTTATCTTCAGGAAGTGCAATAACTGTATCAAATGCTGGAACTTTAAATATCGATGTTCCTAAAACAGTTAATAGTTTAACTGTAAATGCTGGTGGAAAACTTACTTTAAACAGCGGAATCACTTTTAATGTCAATACATTAAATTTGAATAGTGATGCAACTATCGGTACAGGTACTTTTGTAGATAATGGAGGAACTCTAACTGCCGGAACAACCAATGTTCAGCAATACCTTACTAGCGGTCGTAACTGGTATATTTCAAGTCCGGTTTCGGGTGCAACAAGTAATGTATTTAATGCTGCCTCAAACGTTCTTTATAGTTATGATGAAACAAATGCAGCTTGGCCTCAGATTTCTGATAATGGAACAGGTCTTGGCGTTATGACAGGTTACGTGGCAAATATGGCTACTAATGGAGCGGTAACCTTTACCGGAACATTAAATACCGGAGCACAACAAATTGGCTTAACCCGTCATGCAGGAGTTACTAAAGAAGGATTTAACTTGGTTGGTAATCCGTATCCATCGTATTTGAATTTTGAATCGGCAATGGCAAGTACAAGTACAGCAAATGTATCTTCAACTATGTGGTTCAGAACTAAAAATGCAGCCACTTGGGTTTTTGATACTTATAATGCCATTGGTCATATTGGAACAAGTAATTATAACAATTTCCTTGTCGGAGTAACTGCTAATATTCCACCTATGCAGGCATTTTGGGTAAGAGTAAATTCAGGTCAGACAACCGGAACGCTTGCGGTAGATAACACTATGCGTTCACACATAGATCAAACTGAATTCACCCGTTTTAAAGCTCCTGCTACTACTGTACCAATATTACATCTTCAGGTAACTAACGGAACTAACAGTGATGAAGCTATCGTATTGTTCAGTTCAAATGCTTCGAACGGTTATGACGCTTATGATTCTGAAAAAATGACCAATGCTAATGATGCAATTCCTGAAATTTATACGTTGGCAGGAACAGAACAATTGGTTATTAACGGTTTGAATTCAATTCAGTATGATACCGAAATTTCATTGGGATTCACCACCGGTCAAGCAAACACGTTCACTATCAAAGCTTCACAATTCAGTAATTTTGTTTCAGGTACACAAATTGTATTGCGCGACAAGGTATTGAATGTTGAACAAGATTTGACCGTTGCTAATTACAGTTTTACATCGGATGTAACAAAGAATAATACAAGCCGTTTTGCCGTATTGTTTAAAGCTCCTTCAGTTGCAACAGGAATCAACAGCGCAAACAATGCTAATGTATGGATTTCTACCAATGCAAACAATCAGCTAATGATTAATGGTGCTGGTTCTGTAGCTGTTTACAATGCAATAGGTCAACGAATTGCAGCTAAGAACATGAGTTCAACTACAACAGTATTAGAAACTCCACTTCAATCGGGTGTATATTTTGTAACTGTAAGCAATGCAGGCAAAAGTGTAACTCAAAAAGTAATTATTAAATAAATAAACAACAAAAACCTTCGTCCGTAGTTCGGATGAAGGTTTTTACAAAAAAATAATCCTATGAATAACCAAAAACATTTTTACATCGCTCCTCAGGTTGAGCGTATTGAGTTGGATAATGAAATAGCTCTTCAGCTTGAATCATCAGTTACACCTCCGAAAGCTCCGGGGGAGGCAAATTTGAATGCACCTGAATATTTTAATAACGATCCTTTTAAATCGAATATCGGTTAAAAAGAATAGTTGTAAAAATTATCTTTGCATTTCGTTGCAAAATTCAAGTGGAACATCCCAGGTTTAATGTAGAAAGTATACATCTTTTACATACTGAAAACTATCGGGATGTTCCATTTGTATTTTATGATTTCAAGATCGTTTATTTAACAATTTCAAATTTTACAATATCCTATTTTTTGTTAATAGCCTATTTTTTGGCTGTAGTCTTTTAAGTTTATAATATCTACATTGTCAGATACCAACCTGGGTATAACAAAAACGAATTCAGAAAATGATTAAAATACATTCTTTTAGCAAACAAGTTTTACTATTATCAGTTTTCATTGGCTCATCGCTTGTCTCCTATTCTCAAGCATTACTCAATGCCGATGGTGTCACAGACACTTATTCACTGATAAATAGTATATTAGCTCCCGGAGGAACAGCCGAGGAAACACCTGATGCTTATGACCCAACATTTGGACCACATATCAAACAAGTTTATGATGCTGACTTAGGGAAGTATGTATTTGAATTTTACCTCCATATCAGTAATTCCAATGAATTACAAGACGAATCGACCGGTGATACCGACCGTCAACGCGTAGAAATAAAAACATACGATGCTTCCCCCGACAGTTTAAAAGGGGTGTTGGGCGAAACAATTAAATATAAATGGCGATTTAAAGTCCCTACCGGATTTCAACCATCAACTAACTTTACACATATTCATCAAATAAAAGCGGTGGGTGGCGATGACAGCAATCCGATTTTTACACTGACACCACGATACAATTCAGGGGGTAACAAGCTGGAACTGGATTATTACGACGGACAAACAACAAATGTTCAATCAAAATTGGCAGAAGTAAATTTATCTTCGTTTGAAAATACCTGGGTAGAAGCAACCGAACAAATTCACATTGACAGTATTCATGGCTCTTATTCAATCTCAATAAATAAAGTAAGCGATGGCACTAACCTGCTTACTTACAGCAATAGCGACCTTTGCACCTTCCGTTCGACTAACACATTTACCCGTCCGAAATGGGGAATTTATCGCAGCATTCTAAGCATTTCGTATTTGAGGGATGAAACTATGCGTTTTAATAGTTTTTCTGTTCAGGAACTGAAAAATCTGGCTCAATCCATTAGCTTCCCAACTTTACCCGCATCGATTTATGGTGACGACAATTTTGATCCCGGAGCAACATCGAGTGTAGGACAAAGTTTGAAAGTAACTTACTCAAGTTCAAATACATCAGTTGCTAAAATTATTTCTTCAGGATCTGATTATGTGAACGATTCCATTCAAATAGTGGGTGCGGGAACAACAACCATTACCGCTTCACAAGTGGGTGATGCGAGTTATGCTGCTGCTGCCAGTGTGCAACAAACATTCACCGTGGCAAAAGCAACCCAAACCATCGCATTCGGTGCATTGACAAAAGCGTTGGGAGATGCTGATTTTAGCCCCGCTATTGCGAGTTCGGGTTTAACTGTAGCTTACAGTAGCTCAAATACCGCTGTGGCAACCATCGTGAGTGGAAAAATACATATAGTTGGAGCCGGAACAACAACCATTACCACATCACAAGCCGGAAATACAAATTTCAGTGCAGCTCCCGATAATGCCCAAACTCTTACTGTAACCACTTCAGCACTTTATGTTTATAGCCCAACATCTATTACAGTAACTTCGGGTACTGTAGGTAGTGGAACATATTCAAGTCTGGCAAGTAACGATGCTAATTACCTCAGGATTAACTCAACTGCCAGCGGAACACGCAAAATTGACTGGTATGGTAGTACATTTGTGAGCCAAGCGGCCAGTTCAATAGCAAAACTAATTGTAAATTTCGACGGTAAAAATCAGACGAGCAAAACACAAATCATTTATTTATACAATTTTACAACGTCTGCATGGGATCAGATTGACTCACGCACTGTATCATCGAGTGATGTTACCATAACTTACGAGCAAGCCACACCGACAAACTATATCTCTTCCGGTGGCGAAATTCGTTTAAGGGTATATACTTCGGGAGGTACACAAAATTATGTGAGCAACACTGATTGGATGCAATTTACGCTTCAAAACATTAGTAAATCCAATCAGACCATTACATTTAATTCACTACCAGCAAAATCTATTGGAGATGCTGATTTCTCACCCGGAGCAAGTGCAAGTTCAGGATTAGCGGTGAGTTATACCAGTTCCAATACGGCTGTGGCCACCATTGTAAGCAATCAGATTCATATTGTTGGAGTCGGAACTTCTACCATTACTGCATCTCAAGGTGGTGACAGTTATACCAATGCTGCTTCGGATGTTAGTCAAACACTTACCGTATACAAAGCGAATCAAACCATAACATTTGGAGCATTGACCGGGAAATATACAACCGATAGCGATTTCAACCCCGGTGCAACTCTTAGTTCAGGACTTTCGGCTTCGTACGCCAGTTCCAATACAGCTGTAGCAACCATTTTGAATGGAAAAATTCATATTGTTGGTGTTGGCACGAGCACTATAACTGCTTCACAGGCAGGTGATGGTAACTACAACGCTGCTACAAATGTAACCCAAACATTAAATGTAGTTGCCAACACAGGCCTATATAATGAAAATTTCAACTATTCTGATGGAAATCTCAGTACCAACGGCGGTTATACTGAAGCGGGTACTTATGTGGGTGGAACAGGCAGAACAGTTGGCGGCACAGCTTTGACTTATACCGATGCAGGTGGAAGTTACGTTTTGTCAGGTTCGGGTAAGTCAATGACCACGAATATTGGAACAAGTGCCACTGATTTTTACGATTATAAAGCATTTACAGCTTCACCTGTTAATTCCGGAATCGTATATTTATCGTTCCTGCTGAAAGCGAATGCCAATATTTCACCAACAAATCAGGAAGTAATGGGCTTGGCAAATGGAACAAGTGCCGGACCAAAAGTGCTGATTGGAAAAACTTCAGCCGGCTATTTTAAAATCGGAACTGTTCGTGGTAGTACTGCAAGCGCGGATTATAAATATGCAACTTCTCCTGCTTCACTGACCGTTGGAAGTACATATTTGATAGTTTTAAAATATGATTTTTCAAGTTCCACTTCATCGGTTTATATAAATCCAACATTAGGCGGAACGGAACCTGCTTCACCCGAAATAAGCGACAATACATCAGCTACAATTCGAACTCAACTCACTAATTTATGGTTCAGAGCCAATGGTTCAACGCTTATTCAAAATTACGATTTAAGCAGTGCAAGGGTATCTAATTCATGGGCAGATGCGGTTGGAAAATATGTTTCATTAGTAACTTATACTATTTCAGCAAGTTCAGCCAATCTATCAATGGGTGCTGTGAGCGGTGGTGGCAACATTCTTACAGGAACAAGCGTTTCGGTAGTGGCTAGCCCACTTAGCGGATACAGGTTTGTAAACTGGACTGAGAACGGATCAGAAGTCTCAACCAGTTCAACTTACACATTTACAGCGTCTTCTGCACGAACTTTGGTAGCCAATTTTGCAGTTCAAACAGCAAATCAAACCATTTCTTTCAATGCTTTGCCTGCTAAAACAATGGGCGATGCTGATTTTGCACCGGGTGCTACTGTCAGTTCAGGATTAACCGTTTCATACAGCAGTTCAAATACAGCGGTGGCAACAATTGTAAGCGGAAATATTCATATTGTGGGTGTTGGAACAAGTACTATTACTGCTTCGCAAGCCGGAAACGGAACTTACAATGCAGCAACGAATGTAAATCAGACATTAACTGTGGTAGCCAATCCTGTTTTACTGGATGAAACCTTTAATTATACCGATGGGTCTATCAACGGTCTGGGTTCGTGGACAGAAGCCGGAACACATGATGGAGCAGGAAGAACAATTGGCAGCCCCTGCTTAACTTTCAACAATGGAGTGAACCTGAGTTATATAAATTCAGGAATTGGTAAAGCAATGACTAATGTAATTATTGGCACTTCATCAGATTACAAAGCATATAAGCCGTTTAATGCCACTGCGGTGAATAGCGGAACACTCTATTTGTCGCTTTTATTAAAAACAAATGCCAATATTGCTTCTACCAATCAGGAAGTTTTCGGGATGGCTGACGGAACTAGTGCAGGACCAAAAGTATTGATAGGGAAAACAGCAACCGGATTTTATAAAATCGGAACGGTTAGAGCAAGTTCGGCAAGTGCTGACTATAAATATGCCGCTTCACCCACCTCGCTAACCGTTGGAAATACCTATCTGATAGTGTTGAAATACGACTTCGCATCAAGTACTTCATCAGTTTATATCAATCCAACGCTGGGTGGCACAGAACCTGCTTCGCCCGAAATAAGCGATAACACATCGGTCCCGTTCAGAACACAATTAAGTAATCTTTGGTCAAGGGCAACAGGAACAGTGGCACAGAATTATTCTGTCGGAGGGGTTCGTGTCTCCACCAGTTGGGCAGCTGCTGTTGGTACAACAGCTTACACACCGCCTGTTTCAAGTGCATTAACAGCACCCACAACCGGTACTGCAACAAGTATCACAAGCAGTGGTTTCACAGCCCGTTGGACGAATAACGATGCAAATGCTATTGGTTACACGGTGAAAGTATATTGGGGAACTTCATTTGTCGATTCAACAACTGTTAGCGGACAAAGCACAACCAGCTTGGCAGTCAGCAATTTAGTTCCGGGTTTGACTTATACTTATAAAGTGTTGGCTAATGGTGATGGAACCTATCACAGCAATTCAGTTTTATCCACAAGTTCAGCAAGCTTCACATTATCAACGGCTGTAATTCCGGCAAATAATCTGAAAATTATTTTCAAATTAGATGACCTGGGGGTATTGAACAGCGTATTTTTATCTTCGCCCGTTTGGGATTATTTGAAAGCTAACAACATAAAGTGGGGAGGTGGAGCTATTGCCAACCGTTTCGATGGAACTTCATTATCCGTTTTATCTCCCTATCTGAACGCAACAAACAGCGTTGGTGATACGCTGGTTGAAGTATGGAATCATGGATTGGAACATGTTACCAATGAATTTTCGGGAACAACGTACAGCTATCAAAAGTCAAATTTCGATCAGGCAACTCAGTTAATAAAAACTTATCTCGGAGTTCAGATGCATTCATTCGGAACACCTTACAATGCCAGCGATGCCACCACCAATACAGTGATTGGAAAAGATCCGAACTATAAGGTATTTATGTTTAGTGATGTGGTTTCTGCTACCAATGGCGTAACTTATCTGGACAACAGGGTAAATATGGAAAGTGCAACCGGCGTTCCGGGGTACAGCTATTTTGTTGATAATTACAATGCTGCAAAAGCAGGTTACACAAACTATATGGTTTTGCAGGGTCATCCGAATTATTATACGGCAGGTTCTTCCACACTGGATCAGTTCAAATTAATCGTTCAGTTTTTGATTTCCCAGGGTTGTGAGTTTGTGCGTCCATTCGATTATTACCGGAGTTTATCACTGACTGCACCAACTAATCTGAATGCTGTTTCCGTTTCTGAAACACAAATAAACCTGACATGGACAGATAATACAACGTCAGAATCAAATTATAGAATTGAACGTTCAACAGATAATTCAAACTGGACTTTGATTGCCACAACTGCCAAAAATAGTACCGGATATTCCGACAACAGTATTGTTTCGGGTGGAACGTTTTATTACCGGGTATATGCCAACTGTGGTATTAAATCGCCTTATTCAAATACGGCTCAAACTGTTTTGATTAACG
>CAIKVR010000313.1 GCA_903830915.1 uncultured Bacteroidales bacterium | reverse complement strand
TTCAATAATCGTATTAAAATCATTTTCAACCCTTGTTGTCTTATCATCAATTTCAATTGTAACTGATGCTTTAACTGGAATCAAATCGTGAATAGAATATTCAGTATTACTATTTTCATCAAAAAATTTTTGGTCAGCTTTTTTTAAAGTATTAATATCCTTTTCGGAAAATATCTCAATATTTTCGATTGAAATATCAGATTGTGAATTGAAATAATATTCGGCATCACCAATAATCTGTGTATTTAATGCCATACAAGTTAAGAAATTTCCTTCAGAGTTTTTCAAAAAGAAACCATCAATTTTTTTCAGGAGTTTCATTGATTATATTTTAGTGGGAAATTGTCATTTTTTTACAGTGTCAGGCTGCGACTGTTGAACTTGTGGTCGTGGTGGGGTATAACGATATTTATCCATAACCAGCACATCACCAACATGGAATTTTTCAATAGTATCTGTAAACATTAAATTTGTCAAGCTTGCCACACTCGCATTAGATGGGCGGGAGACGTAATATAGTGAATAATAATCATCAACTGGATCGATTTGTGTTACAACAAATTTAGTTGATCCAACATTCGGATTTGAAATAGGTTGTGCTGGTGGAGGTTGTTGTGTGTTACATCCAAATAAAAATAAGCACACACACACGCACACATACATAAAAAGTCTTTTCTTCATGATTCAAATGTTTTAAATTATAATTCTTTTAATTCTTTGCTTATGATTTTTTTTCCAACCCCCCTGCGAATTTTTGCTGTGAGTTTTTTCCCCCACTCACGAACATGCCCAGCCCATTCTCCGTTGAGAATTGAATTTTGTTTATTTCCGACTCTTATTTTCATTTTGAGGTTGGATTAATGGCTAATGGTTAATAGAAGCACAAATGTATGAAACATTTTTAAATAAAAAAAATTAAGGGTAATAAAAATTTAATTTATTACCCTTAATTAAGCCTGTGCACGTGCTTGTTTAATATTATTCATCATCTTCATCAGGATCAACACCTTTTTTCCAAGGTTTATTTTTCTCAGATTTATCTTTTCCAGATTTATTTTTCTTAATTTTACAAGTACATGGACTGTCTCCGCATTCTTTGCAATCAACGTCTTTCTTCTCAGTTATCTCTTCGACAAAACTTTCGAAACTTTTTAACGTTTTTAATTCTCTTTCCATTTTATGTGGGTTATTTTATTCTATATATTAAATAAAAAATCCAAAAAATATGCAAATAAATTAGGTGCTTAAAATATTAAATATATACAATAAAAAAAAATACTAATGAGAAAAATATTTATCTTTTTATTACTACTAATTCTGACTACATCTTGTGTAAGTGCTAAGACTGAAACGGTACAATTCAACTCGAAAAAATCACAATGTATTAATATTGAAGTATATAATACACTTGGTGTTCAAATAAGAACCGTTGAGTTTAAAGCTGCACAGGGGATTAATTATTACAATATTGGAAAAGATATTAATGATAACGGAGTATATTTTATTGCGATTAAATATAATGACGATGATGATTTGCCATATTGGACAAAATCTGTGATTGTAGATATAGTGGAGCAACCACAGTATTAAAAAAAAAAAGACGACCCGAAAGTCGTCTTTTTTTTTGTTAAGTTGATGTTAATCTTCAATTATATGTGGGACAAATCTGCTAAAATTGTCAGTGACTATAGTTGCAGTTTCACGTATTCCCATACCCGCTGCTTGCTGCCCGATAACCCAGCTACCAATCACTGGAGTATTGCCATCAAAGCTTGGAACTTCGCAAAACTCCTGATAAATATAAGCCTCTTGGTTAAATTCGGCATTTCCTTCAGCATACTGACCTTCGGTTTTAAGAATCTGCTTACCATCTTTTACAATTAAAATATTCGCACCTTCCCTTGAAAGGATTGGTTTTTTAACGTAATCAACATGATAAGATTCATCGAAATGAGATGGAAGTAAATATGGGCATTCAGAATAAAGTTCCCATAAAATTGGAAGAATTGCTTTGTTGGATAAAATCATTTTCCAACTTGGTTCAATCCAAAATGCTGCATTTTTATCTTCAATAATATGCTTACCGAAATCTTCAGTGACCA
This sequence comes from uncultured Bacteroidales bacterium, assembly GCA_903830915.1. Classification (GTDB taxonomy): domain Bacteria; phylum Bacteroidota; class Bacteroidia; order Bacteroidales; family Paludibacteraceae; genus Paludibacter. The sequence goes on along the minus strand of CAIKVR010000313.1, from coordinate 9,691 downwards.
GAAATTCCCAAGGATAGAGTTTGAAAATATTGAAAATTTCATTATTTTCAAGATCAACGAAAACCTTTTTCTTTTCGTTCCAACCAATATCATCGATATAGATTAATTTGGTTTCCAATCCAGCCTGAATAGCACAATCCCGCAAGTATTCTGTAGTTGTAAGGTCCTCAAGAGTTTCCTTAAGACACGTAAAGTATAACGGATGTGGTTTCACTGCCAAAGAATGTTGCAGATATGGTTTAAGATATTTCCAATAAGCAATCAATTTTTCATGAATTGAATTGAATTGATCTTTTGACTTATCGAAATCCTGAAGCCAGTACCATTGTACAACACCGCCTTCAAAAAGTGATGTTGGTGTATCAGCATTAAATTCAAGCATTTTTGGAACGCCATCTTTAAGCAAAAAATCAAATCTTCCGTAGATTGCTGGGCTATCATTTTCCCATGATTTTTCAATATGGGGGATTATCCATTTGGGGATACAAAACTTATCATACAGATCATTGTCCATGACATATTGGACAGCACCAAGGCACATATCCCAAAGTTCTCCAGTTGCTTTTTCAATTTCGAGGACTTCGTTCATTGTAAATTTATACATGGCACCTTCATTCCAATATGGGGTATCGGCTGTATGAAATCCAAATCCTATTTCCTCAACTTTTTTTTGCCAATCTTTACGAGGTGATATAACGATTCTTTGCATAATTTTTATTTTTAAGATGAAACACCAAAACTTCCACGACCACCGAACCCACCTCTTACGGCTGCGCTCTTTCCAGCACTATGCCCAATATTAGATGACTCATGAATTGACGCAGAATAAAAACCTCCTCTGGAATAACGACCATGAGAATAAACCCCATAGGGTCTGAATGCATACCACCACATACCATATGGGCGTACATATGAATATTCAGCAGTCGTATCACTTCTTAAGTGAAGAGTTTGCTGTTTTTCATATGGTTGTTTTGATTTATTGCAACAAGCAAGGGCTGCACAAACCAACACCAAAGTAATAACTTTAGTTTTCATGTTAGGTTTTTTCATCTTATGATTATTTTAGTGTTACGTAAAATTCATAATCTTTAGGAACCATAACTGAAACTGCATTTTCATTGGCATCAGTTGAATCAATTTCTGATTTAACCATCCCCAAATTTGGCACGGTATCATAGATTGCATATTTTTTAACAAGGTTATTTTTGTTCCAAATTTCATATTCAGAAATCAGTACATCTTTATCTGCAAGGTGTTTTACTGATAATTGAACTGAAATTGCGCCATCCTTGTTAATGGATTTTACTTTATCTTCATTATCATTACCACAACTGGTAAGAAATGATGTAAGTAAGCCGATAATAAATAAAATAAATAGTTTTTTCATTTCTGGATTATTTTACGGATTTGATACCAAGTTCAAGAACCTTCCTGTAGAAATTGCCCATTTTGGAATAGACATAATCCCAGAAGTCACGCAGAAGATCGGTTAAGACCCAGTTGATAAGGCTGATGGGCCACATGAACCACCAACGTGATACATTACCGCTAAGCTTATCGATGACGTAATCTTTCTGGGATGTATTTCCCTTTGGTAAATCCTGAATTTTTTTACCAAGTTTACGACCTTCAAAGAATACCCTGATAACAGAATAAACCAACCCGATGCCGAGATAAGTTCCAGCAAATGTCCATGATATAATGAACATAAACGGTGCGAAATTTGCGCCTTTGTAATAAAATAATACACATATTACAATTAAGGCTGCCGTGGCAAAAAATCCATTTTCATAAATATCCGCAAGCCAGCAGATAATCAGAAATAAGACAATGCCGATCAATGCACCCCAAAAGGTGCCGAAAAGTGTTAATGCTAATAGTGCTCCCATAGTTTTAAAAATTTAGTGAATAATTGATTGATTTGAATTAACTTTTATATTTTTGGTCACCACAATGTTATATGTGGTTTTTGGATATTCGGTTGAAAGTCTCGCAATAGTGTTTATTGTATCATTGGTGAAATATGTTCCGACAAGAGTTTGATCACCATAGTATTTTTGATATAATTGAATTTTGTAATTTTTTCTTTCGATTGGTACTATTAACGTATATACGAAAAGTCCAAGCATGCCCAATACGTAAAGCATGAAAAATAATTTGAATCTTATAGAAAATGCGGTCTTAAATTCTTTTAAAGTCATCGCCTGAGGTCTTTACGTATTGCACTTGGCAAAGCACAAATGCAAACAAAAATAATAAGCACTAATATTGAATTAACTATTATCATGCTAAGTCACTCCGTTCTTTAAAAATTTTTTTGAAAAACGCAAAGATGATAACATATGATACAAAAATTGCAAATTGAAAAAGAATCCCAGTTGTTCCATAATCATTTAATTGGGTTCCTGTTATCAGCCGTAGTAATGAAAATATACCCCAAGCCATGAGCATTGGGATAACAAGAACATAAATTCCAAGTGCGATCATATTGAACCACACTTTATCCAATAATTTTTTCATTCTTTATATTTTTGTGGCTTAATTTCGGTAATCCCCGCCCCTTTCGGGGCGGAGAACTACCTTGCTTAAACCAATCAATTAAGCAAACATGATCATTAAACTGGTGTTTTAAACCTTCGTGGATGCGTTGTGATGCCCCCTCATATATCCGATCCAATAAGATATAACAGTAGAGATAATGAATGCCCCAGCAATCTTAAAGATGGTTGCGAATGTCATCACTACAAAAGCATGGTTTATAAGCCAGATAAATCCGAAGGCAAACAGTACGAAGAGTACTATAGCCCAAACAATAAATCGTGTTTTCATATTTTTATAAATTTAGGTTTATACTAATTTGTTTCAATTAAAAGTTTTATTTCTTCTTTGAGCTCTTGGTGTTGATCCCCGTAAGGGTTCCAAGCCAACCCCATAGTTTTGAGATCATATTCTTTGATTACTGTACCACCAGCCAAATAATTTCCTTGATCATCCTTTTCATATCCGATGACAAAAATTTGGTCGGCTAATTCAACAGCAAGGTGCAGATCATGTGTACTGAATAAGATTGTGTTGATTTCGTCAACTGTTACAATCTGGTTAAAGACTTTCTTCAATCCATCAACATTCTTTGGGTCAAGCCCACTGAAAGGCTCATCAAAGATAATGAAATGATGTGAACAAAGTAATTGCTCCATAATAGCAAGACGTTGACGCTGACCACCAGAAAGCTGATTTCTGGACTGAGTTCTCTGATCTTTTAATCCCCACTCTTCAAGGTAGTTTTCGATAACACCCATTCGTTCATGACGAGGAATATTACCCTGAACAGCAGCATCCCAAAGCATCCCTTGAACTGACTGGTTTCGGGATAGTGGATAGTTCTGCTGAACAAATCCAACCGATCCTTCCTGAACTTCAACTAATTTATCGAGTTCATCATGGTCCCTCGTGTGTTTAGGGATTAATATTTGACCTGTTGTCGGTTTTGCTAAACCAGCAAGCATTCTGAACAATGTTGATTTCCCGCCACCTGATCGACCAACAACTGCAATAGTTTGACCAGTATTTGTAACATCTGGGCGAGTAATATCATTGATAAGAAATGGCATTTTTTCTGTTCCAATATCCCGTAGAAGGATTTTTTTTGATCCGTTGGAATTTACGGAGAAAGACACGTTATTAGCTTGAATAAGGGGTCTTACAATATTATATGGATGTGCGTGTATCATATGAATTATCGTTTAGCGTTTGCAGGGAACTGGTGAAAGAACATTTTTAAAATGGTGTCAAGAAGAATTCCAATACAAAGGATTGTTAACTGAAGGGCAAAAATATTTGGAAAATTAAGACCTCTGTTCGTATCAACGAGCATGGCACCAAGCCCACCACCTTCTTTGTTCATAGCTTCGACAGAAACAATCATCATAAAGGTGATACTAAGGTTTTGCCTAATAACTTCAAGCAAGTAATCTAAACGATCAAGAATAACGACTTTCCACAAAATTTTCCAGCGACTCATACCCTGAGCTTTTCTGCGGTCGTAGTCATCTGGCGGAATGTCATTAATAATTGACATCAAAGCGGTGATGAAATAAAAACTCATAAAGATAACAAGTATTGTAATCTGTAATGATCTACCACCGCCTGTCATTGTGGTTAGAAATAACGTGAATCCTTGGATTGGATTGTAACGAAATTTCGTGGCTAAGTTGGCAATAAATTCGAAAAACGGTATTTTGGATGAATATGCAACTAAACAGGAAAAGAAGATACTGATAACAGTTGCGGTACCGCATAATTTTAATGTTTGAAGAATGTGAAAAAATAAACCTTTGTTCCACATTTCAAACCAACCTTCAAGGACTGCTCCGAGGCTGGGAAAAAACGATTTTTCTGGAACCCACGCAAACCAAGCATACAGTAAAAGCATAACTTGTAAAAATGCAACGGTGTTCAGAACCTTTTTATCAATTACTTCGAAAGGTGTAAAAAGCCTCTTTAGTAATATCCACGCAGGGGACATATAATTTGTTATAGTGTTCATGTTTGCTATTTTTAAGTGGAATTAATTGATTGCTCCAGCAATTAGATTGGTGTATAATTGATGGTAAGATAAAAAAGAAAGAGGGGGTGGGTTACCCCCTCTTTCTAATTCGAAAGTTTATTCGGAGAGACTGATTTCAACCCTACGGTTTGCTTTACGTGCGGCTTGTGAGTTCTGGTTAGCATTTGGATCAATTGGACTGGTTTGTCCTTTTCCGTCAACATGGAACCGTTCTGATGGAAATGTACCACCTGACAGGTTGATAAGATAATTCTTAACAGAACGTGCCCTTTCTACTGATAAGTCCACATTACCGCCTGGGCCATCAGGTTTCCCAGTATTGTCAGTGTGTCCAACAATATTACATACAGCACCTTCGTTCCAGTTTTTAAGGGCATCATACAGTTTTTTGAGTTCAACTTTGGATGCTCCAGTAAGATTAGCTGAGCCCACTTCGAATTCAACGTGCCAGATTTTCTTGGCAAACTGGTGACCAGTGTTTTTAGAATAATCAATAGGAGCAACTTTTCCAGATTCTCCACCGATGGCAACCTGTTTCAGATATGTCGGGTCAACAACATCTTCATATGCAGTAAGTGTCTTAGCCTGACCCATAATGTCGCATGGGTTAAGGTCTTTAATAACCTGAGCAAAGTATTCGTATACGGCTTTGTAATAGTCGTTTCCTCCAGTAAGACCATAATACTTCTTTGCGTCTGCAAGGTTTGCCATCTGAGTTCCGCCAACCAGAACAGAAGTTCCATCAGTATTTTTCATTTCGGCACCACCAGCTTTGGCATAACGATACCAGTCATCGGCAGAAATATCTGGGGAGACCGATCCAGGATAGAAAATTTTAGGAGCAACTTCGCATGCATAACGGAACCATTCATCATAATTTTTAATCTGGTTACAGGCAACGTATGTAGCAGAAAGCAATCCGACCATAGTCTTGGAGTTTTCTTTCATCCATTTATCACAGCCTACGATAGTTGTTCCCATCTGGTTCGGGTACTGCTTGGTGCTGATAATCTTAACAAGGTTGAGATTTTTTACCACGTTGCGGTCACCAGGAAACCATGTTACGCATCCATCAATTTTGCGGGTGATAGTCTTGCCAGTAAGTTTACCTTTGGAATCTTTTATTTTGAGGTCTTTTGCTGGTTTACCAGTAATAACATCATTGGCAGCTTCCATGAAATCGTCATTAGGAGCTGGTACGAAGTTAAGGGCATTCGGGTCGTAGGTTGAAGGATCTGGATTTACAGGAATACGGTTACCTTTTTCATCTGAAATATCTGCAAGAAAACGTACACCAAGCCCCCAGTCACCATCACCGATGACACCTGAAATAATGGCACCCCTCATAAGAGATGGTGTGGTAAGCCATGCGGCAGGACCCATCAGGCAGTCTTCACCCATTGAAAATCCGATTACCCCAACAGCTTTCAGTCTGTATTCTTCGCCAAATGTTTTGACAATGTTTTTATTCATGACCGAGAAAAGTGCTGGATTACCATCACCCATTACAGTAATAAGCGGTGCACCAACTGACGGATTTTTATCACCCTTTGCATATGCCTGAATAAATGCCAGCAACTGGTCTTTCATAAACTGATTGGAGTTATTGGTGATCATGTGCAGCTTAACACCGAACTGTTCCATAAGTGAACCTTTCATGGTCTGCGGGCCGTCATTAGCAGCACCCATTCCGAGGTTACCAGCCCAGATATAGTTGATCAAACGTGTTTCCTTGATATTGTCCATGGTTGCAAATTCTGCATCCTGTACTTTTGGCACAGCCAGTTTGGTGGCTTCGGTGTTGGTGTTAAGCCCTGAGTTGTCAGAGCTAAATTTGGCAACTTCCTTCGATTTGTCTGATTTCAGACCTGGAATCCACCCCTGAGTGTAGGCTACATAGAGTCCACCGAGGAACAGAATAGCCAAAAAGGTGTACTTGATTCTTGATTTCAGCTTAGGCTGCATTCCAGCCCACAGACCTACCTTGGTAGGATTTGCATTTGCATTCGGAGTTGTGTTCATGTTTGTTAAATTTAAGTTAATACTAATTGATTGGTTTAATTGGTAAGATTGGTTTGGTTGTGGGTGCTGAAAAATCAGCACCCACTTCCGAAAAAATTAAAAAATCTTCAATGTTTTATCTGCAATCTGATCAGGCTGGAGCTCATAGCTTGCATCAGTCAACTGTGATACATTCAATGCTGTCATTCCGTTTCCAGCATCAAGTTTTGCGGTAAGTTGGTTGAGCTCTTCAGCAGTCATAGTACCAGCAATGGCTCCACGATTATCTTCAACGAACTGTAAGTTTTCACGAATGTTAGCAATATTATTGCTGATCGTGAAATTGGCGGCATCCATACATTCAAGGAATTTCCATCCTTCAGAAATGTTGAACACTTCGGCAAGGTTCTGGGTTGCCTTGTTAATATCGGTGGTGATGGCAACTTTGTCCTGAATAATCTGGACGGAACTTGTGATGGCACCAACATAAATCTTGGCAGCACTTTCGTTGTCCTTAAGGATTTCGATAACCTTGGCAATCTGGTTTGAACACTGGATATACAGTTTTTCTCCATCAGAGGCAGCATTTGCTTCAGCGGTGCGTAAGGATGCAGTATTCAAAGCTTCCTTGATTTCACGTGACTTGGCAGATACTTTTTCACCGAGGGCGGCATTTGTTTCAGCTTTCTTTTTCAAATCCTCAAGTTCTTTGGACATTTGCTGAACTTCAGTGTTAATACGCTTAACAGTTTCCCACTTCTGTTCCTTAAGTTTTCCTTTTTCTGATGCTTTCTGATCCAGCATAAGTTTTGAACCAACAACTTCGGTAATTTTATCTCGTACCTTTTTCAGAGCATCTTTAGCATCGGCAAGCAGAACACTGAGCTGATTCATAAAATTACGCCTTACAAATCCCTTTTCTGCACCGAACAGTCTAACCTTTACCATATTATCCAACATGCTTACGATCTGCGGAAAACGGGCAATGAATACGATTCCTACAACTGCAAGAACACCAAGCAAAAGCAGAATTGATGAGAATTCGACAAATTTACCCAACCATGAGTTGATCATGTCGATATTTTTAATGAAGAGTGCGGCAATAGCGACCCCAATTACCACAGCTACCACTTTGGCAACAGTCTTCTTACCCTCAGGGGTTTTAGGAAGTGAGTCACCGATGACCTGAAAAATAGGCAGTGCTTTTAATCCTTCAGGAATTTGAGTTGTTTGATTTTCCATAGTTAATTTAAAATTTAGGTTTGACTTAATGATTGATTGATTACGTTTGATTATTTTATAACCCTCAGGAAAATATCCAGAAAGTTTTGAATTTCAGTGTCAACAACTTGAACGGCTTTTGTACCACTTGATATAACCTGTTCAATTTTTTCAATTTTAGGTTTGTATGCTGAATCGATTTTGGAAAGTGAGTTTTCAGCTTGCTCCTTTTTCGCTGTCAACTGGGCGATTTGATTTTCGAAATCAGTTACCTGAGCCTGAAGGTTTTCTTTCTTTGAAGATAGTTCAGCCATCATATTTTTCTTTTCAGTTTTTTTGGCAGCGGCATTTGTATCAAGGGTTTCCTGAATTTTTTGCCTGTAGTACTGTGCAGTTTCCACGACATACTCTTTTGTTAGTTTGCCAGCGGATGCTGATTTACAAGCAATGAAAGCCATCTTAACATTTGTATCGGTGATACCACCCATTTGTTCAGCGGCATCCCAGACCTCAAACATGTCGATACCATCTTTGTTTAACTGCTCCAAGAGCTTGTAAATACTATCAAGCATTTCTTTATCAGCGGCAGCGGATGACGGAGTAAACGTTAATGTATTTGAAGAGTCATCATCCGACACTTCTGGCTGTGCAGAGATAAATCCAGCATTCACCTTTTGGGGCTGCGGGGTAAACTTCGGTTCTTGTTTAGCAATAGGTGCTTCAACAATGTTTGCTTTTTTCCACTCATCTGTCATAGTGGCATCAGCAAGTCTTTTCTTTAGGCTGTCAAACATAGCTTAGAGTTTTTATGTTAAAAATTCTTAAATTTCAGTTGGCAAATATAAAAAAAGTTTTTGGATAAAAAAAATTTAATTTGAATATTTTTTACTTTTCATCTTTTGCCTTAATTAATTTCATGCAACAAATGTATAATCATTTTTTGTATAAAAAAAATTTTAATTGAAAAAAGTTTGAAAATTTTTAACCTTTCGGCTCTTTAGTGTATGTATCTCCTTTAAATACAATGATATCTGGATAGAAATCTTTTGCTGTTTCAAAATTCATTTGAGCATAAGATGCTATTATTACAAGGTCGTTTACAAGAAATTGTCTTGCAGCCGCACCATTTATACCTATAATACCAGACCCTCTGGCACCAGCTATAACATAAGTTTCTATACGGGCACCATTATTTATATTGAGAACTTGGACCTTTTCAAATGGAATCAGATTAGCTTCTTCCATATAATCTTCATCAATGGTTATACTACCCATATAATCTAAATTTGCTTGGGTGACAGCAACCCTGTGAATCTTTGATTTTAATACTTCTATTGTCATATTACTTTAATTTGTCGAGTTTTTCTTTTCTTATTTCCTGTTTAAGGTCATCCTCAAGAGAGCCTATAATACTTTTATATTCAGATTCAGTTCGTTTTTCTTCAGCGGATTTTTCTCTATTTTTAATTTGATAATTATTAGTATGCCTAATAAATGTCAAATATAAGTAATAAAAGAATATTTTGTTTGTTGGTATAAATCCCCACAATAAGAATTTACAAATAACTTTAGTTGATCTTGACACAGAGTCATCTCTTACCTTAAATCTACCATTTATCAATATTAGTGTGTAATTGGAAAATTGTTTATAATATTTGACTTTATACCTATCTTTATCGATGAATTTTCGATATAGATTTGTTTTCTCCAATTCCCAATTCCATTCATATTTACGCTCTTTAATAGCAAGGGTTAAAATTGAAATGAGCCGTTTCTTTAGCCTTTTTGTTTCTGTCATTTCTTTTCAATATAAATGGTTGTATTCAAATTTGACTTTGCTTTTAGATGAATTCTAATATCATTATTCTCCCAATCTAAGTTTTGCATATATTTAAAGTT
>CAIKVR010000312.1 GCA_903830915.1 uncultured Bacteroidales bacterium | reverse complement strand
GGGTTAGCATAGCTGATAATTAGAGTTATTAGTTTGATTTTCAGCTACTAAGATAATACTTTTTATTCAGTTATGCAACCTTTTTTTCTCTTTTCTTATCCCGAACTCAGGTTAATAATGCTCATTCTATATTTATGGAGCTAAATTATGAAAATTCAACTAATTTGAATGTAAATAAAATGCTCCGAATGCAAAATCATTATTTGTCAGCTCAGTTCGGTTATATATTTTGAGTTTAAAAAAAACAACTGCAATCCTTCCTCTTGCTGCCGCACGATTGCATCGTGTGGTAAGTAAGTTGGTAAGTAAACAAAATAAATAAAATATAGGTGAAAAAGGTTTATTGGATATTGTGTTGATTTAAGGTTGTTGCCACACGATGCAATCGTGCGGCAGCATGAGTGAGTAAGTCATTAATTTCTCCAACAAAAAAACCTCAGAATCGAATTGATTCTGAGGTTTTTTATCTTTTGAATTATCTGTCTTATTCCTTTACAATTTTTCGGATTGTGTAGTTTCCATCCACTTTTACATGCAATAAATACACTCCTTTGTTCAGATGATCCAGATTTAGATTCAATTGATTGGTAGCATAAAATTTATTGCTGTAAACTATATCGCCTAATAAAGTGACAACTGATGCCTGAACTTCATCTGTTGTTTGATCTAACAGCACCCTGACATTGTTTTTAAAAGGGTTCGGATAAATGCGGGTATTCATTTTCAGGTCGTTTAGTCCGGTAAAAACTTTTACTTTCAAAGCTCCTGCTGTATTAAAGGCAGATAAATCCCATACTAATCCATCGCCCGGAGTTGCGGGAATAATCTCTGAAGGTGTTCCAACAACCGTTCCGCTTATAATTTTAATTGAGTCGCCTGCTGCAAAGGTAGTTCCATTCAAAGCCGTAACCTGAAGTTTACCATTCATGGTGAGTGTTCCAGTCATACTTAGTAAGTCGTTTTTTGTATTGGTTTTATCAATATCGACTGCCAGTATTCCACCCGAAGCTATTGTTACATTATTATTTACCGTCAGTGTTCCGGCAGCTGCGTTGGCTAGTGATATAATCCCTCCCGAATTTACTGTTACAGCTCCCGAAATCGTTCCTGTTCCGGCAAGTGTTCCACCTGAATTAATGAGTACGGATCCGGTACCAGTTGCACTTCCGGTGGTGTTATTTGCCTGAAGTGTACCTCCGTTAATTGTTGTTGTACCTGTATAAGTATTGGCATTTGTGAGTGTCCATGTTCCCGTTCCAACTTTTTTAATGGCAGCCACAGCACCTCCTCCAACATACTGCGCATTCGTAATCATTCCGTTAAACGTTGAATTGGCATTGCGGTTACCTATTTCCCATGTTATGGTACATACTCCACCACCACCAGCTCCAAGTACTGAGTTTGATAGACCGGTCAAATCGCCCACAGGTATCGTTACATTGGCAGTAGCACGATACATCATGGTTACCAGATTACTCAAATTAATTTTTGTTCCGGGAAAACCGTTGATGTTATTATATAAATCAAAATATCCACCGTCAGCATCTGTTGTAACATTTATCGTTCCGGTAAATTTTGAAACATTGGAAGCTAGCAGGTTACCGGTAAAATTTGTGAAATAATTCAATGTTCCACCACCGGTTATTGTCCCGGTAATAGTAGAAAGCCCATCGGTATTTAAAGTTCCGGTTGATCCAACAGGGATTTTGAGATTCCAGCTGGAACTATTATCGGTGGTGTTACTATCGAACATAACCAGGTTACCACCCTGAAAAGTTATGGTATCGCCTACTCCCATTCCGGAAGTATTAGCTACATCGGTGGTCAAAACTACCGATCCCGCTTTTAGTATTGTTCCACCTGTGTACGTGTTGGCAACAGCCAGTCCCAAACGACCTGCACCTTCTTTAATCAATGAACCAGTACCTACAATTTTACCCGTTGTAGTTAGAAGTGTTGAAGAATTTGATACAGAGAAAGTTCCATCAGATGAACCTAATGTAAACCCACGGTCTATTGTGGTATTTATTCCCGTATAACTGAGTTTTCCACCATTCAGTACTATATTGGCAGGTAAATTTGCTGCTGCACCTATTGGTGATGCAATTCCACCGTTAGTAAGTGTTGCCATTTCAAGCGTTCCACCGTTTAGCACATTTTTACCGGTATATTTATTTGAGTTGGAAATTATCAGTTTACCCGCACCATTCTTTGTCAAACTTCCAAGACCGTCAATTGAACCGCTACCGCTGAAAGTATATGTACCAGCCGTATTTACGGTAACAGAATTAGGAATAACTGATTCGTTTATTATTACCGATTTCAGGGTTGCGTCATCGTTGAACTGTACAGTATCGTTTGCAAGAAAGATTTCTGAATTAGCAACTTCCAGCCAGTTATATGTTTTTCCATTATCCCATTTTCCATCCACATTTCCTTTCCATGTTAACAAAGAAGGTGCTTTTACACTTAACACCAAATCCTGATTAATTATTACAAGAATATAGCTTAGATTTGCAGGGACACCAACAATTTTTATTTTTGCCAAATCACCGGTAATAGTACCTGCACAACGTGCCAATGTATATTGTCCCGAAGGTAACGTGCCATTCAGTGTGTTGATAGTAAACGTATTTTTACCGGCCATTGTCCAGTTACCTCCAATAACAAGCGTATCGTTTGCTATTGCTTTGCCGGCACTTGTGATAACATCAAAAGTGTAAGATACTGTACCGCCTTCGGTAAGGTTTTTAGAAAAAGTCAGTTTGGCTGCATCAGCAGTTGTTATTCCGGCATTAATTGACGAGTTATTTCCCAGTCGGACGTTACCTCCAAAAGTACCTTTTCCTCCCAGTTTTACAAATGAATATGTATAAACATCGCTGGCAGACAATACTCCATTATTAAAGAAATCACCGTCCCATACCTTTGTTGTTCCGGTAAAATTGTTGTTGTTGTTCAGCGTAAGACTTCCGGCACCGTTTTTCTTTAAATCCATACTGCCGTTTAATGTCCCTGTACCGGATAGAACCACGTTATAAGGAGAATTTACTTTCACTTGTTTAGGAGTTAAATCACCTGTAACAGTAACCGCAGCATTTGCTCCGGCAGTAATATCAAATAATACTTTATCGCCATTTTTAAAGGTTGAAACTGCACTTACACTATCTCTAAAAGAAGCTGTTGTATTATTATCCCAGGCTGCACCTGTTTTCCAACGCTTATCGTTATCGTATATTGCCGAAACAGGTTCCGGATCCATATCATCGCCCATGTAAAAACCACAATGAGGCGGTTGATTGTAACCCGCATTCTGCCAGGCAATAGCATCACGATATTGTGCATCGTGCATCAAGGTGTACAATTTATTGGTAGTAGGAATTGTAGTAGTATAAATTCTCAGGTTGTTGTCATTTGTACGGAAAATAACTTCTTCGCGCCAGTCACCAAATATATCGGCTGACAGACAAGGTGTTGATTTCGTACTATTATTCGTGGAACAATCGCTGGCAGATAATAAAGTAGATTTGCTTGTCAGGGTATATTTCGAGATGGAAGTTCCATCTAAAAGTTCATCCTGTAAATCACCATCCCAATAAATTCTAAAGTTCATGGAAGGGCTACTGGTTGTAGTGAGCGTTGTTCCTTTACAATTAGAAACTCCCGGTCCGGAAGCACTCCACATTTCAAAACCCCGGTTTGCAACATCCACATTGGCAGCTAATCCACGACCGTTATCAGAACCTGTAGCAACTCCCCAAAGTATTGTCCCTGTTTTTGCATCATGCATTTCATACCCGTAAGGAGAACTTGTATTTTCATGAACTTCCCATACTTGCAGCCCTTTACGATCAGGATCCAGAACAGTCATGTGCATGGCATCACCATGTCCCAGTCCGGTAGTGTACAAACATTTTCCATTATCATCGAATGCTGATGCTCCGTAAACGATTTCATCTTTTCCGTCGTCATCAATATCTCCTACACTCAGGTTATGATTTCCTTGTCCATTGGCATTAGCACCATTCGGAGTATTGGAATCGTATACCCAACGCTGGGTTAATACACCATTTTTGAAATCCCAAGCAGCTAATACTACACGACTATAATAGCCGCGACACATTACAATACTCGGATGAACACCATCGAGATAAGCTGTACAAGCCAAAAAACGATCCACACGATTTCCATAACTATCACCCCAGGCTGAAACATCATTTGAAGTACCATTACTGCTGTTTCGGGGAGGATTGTAATTCACTGTAGCCAGTTCAGCACCGGTCAATCCACTGAAAACTGTCAAATATTCAGGTCCGGTAAGTATATAACCGCTACCATTCCGGTAATCTATCGCATCATTATCGGTAGCTGCAGGTCCTTTACTTAAATAATTCCCTAATCCATCTTTTGTGCCGGGAGCAGTTTTTAATGCCACTTCCGCTTTACCATCACCATCAAAATCCTCCACTTCAAAATCGGTATAATGAGCACCTGCACGAATGTTCTTACCCAAATCAATGCGCCAAAGTTTGGTTCCGTTCAGTTTATAACAATCCAGGTAAACATTATTAGTATATCCTCCCTGTGAGTTATCTTTGGCGTTAGAAGGTTCCCATTTCACAATGATTTCATATTCTCCATCACTATCCACATCACCCACACTACAATCATTCGGCGAATAAGTACAGGTAGTGGTATCTGATGTAACAACTGATGCGGGAACATCCATTTTGATTTCAAAAAAATTGTTGGTCCACACAGAAGCTGAATTAGTCTCTCCGGTTTCCACTCCGTTCAAAACTGGTTTTACAGTGTATGTTGTTGCCGTTGAAGAAGCATCGGTGTAATTGGATGACGTTGAGATAGGTGTTGTTGTAATTTTCACACCATCCCGATACAGATTAAATGCAATGTTATCTGGGTCAGAACCCAATACACGCCACGACAAAAACACTGCATTGGTTGAAGTTCGAACTGCTACCAAACCTCGGTTTAATTTTTCCATCTGACGCTGTGCGAACAGACTGCTCAACGGTAAAAGCAGAGAAAGTATTAATACAAAAAGCGTATTTTTTTTCATTTCAATATTATTAATTATTTAAGGATGATTGTTTTATCATATATAAGATGCAAAATAACTGAATTCTTTACTCACAAAGAATGGAAAAATATACTTTATGAATGTACAATTATACAAAAACAGCCTATCTTACGCTGTTTTATACAAATAATCACATTATTTTCTATAAATATACGTCGTTACATTATTCGGAATACGATTATTGCTTTACTATTCGTCTGACAAAAACCTGATTGTCTTTACAAACTTTCAGGATGTATATTCCCGAAGTAAGATTGGAACAATCCAAGCTCTGTTTAGTTCCGAATTGTAATGATTTTTCAACCACTTTTTGTCCATTTAATGCTTCTATAATAACTGTCAAAGAATTGGAAGACTGATCCAAATCAATGTTCAATTGTTGCTGAACAGGAAGTGGATAAATCGAGAATCTGCTTTGAATATTTTCCAATCCGGTATCATCAATTACCGTTAACTTTCCATTAACATACGCAATATTATAATTATTGTCAGATGCTCCGGATACCGAAATGACATAATCACCAACGGGACTCGTTTTGTCAGCTGCACAACTCATCGCAGGTTTTACGTCTATTGAATCAGCATTGTCAGCATATACAAATCCTTCGTATTTTACTTTAAACACAGGGTTTTCGGCGCTAAGTTTCCGTAAAGTATCTGATGCCGTAATAGTCAGGAGGGCTGTGGAAATAGTAATGTTTTTACTAACTGCTGTTGCTCCAAAATAACCAACATTTCCAGATTGCGAAGCTTTAATTGTAACCGTTCCTGCTTTTACAATCTTTGCTACATTCCCCGTAACGGATACCGCATCGCCTGCTGTCACACTATATGTAACAGGAAGACCCGATGATGCAGTTGCCGCTAATTCAACAGGTGCATCACCATAGATTTTTGCAGGGATATCAGGGAAAGTTATGGTTTGGCTAGCTTTATTGACAACAAGTGTCTGAGTCAGAACAATGGAAGAACGATAAATAGAATCTCCCTTTTGATATGCTTTAATCTTACAGGTTCCTGCACCGGTTATATGCACCAACCCGTCTGCAGTAATGTTTGCAATGTTGGGATTATCTGATTCGTAGGTAATTTTTAAACCGGATGTGGTGGTTGCCGGACTAAAATCGGGATAAATATAGGATATCCGGTTAAGTTCTGCCATGCTGATAATCTGATTTATCCCATTTCTCCAATACTCTCTGTCGCTTCTGAATGGTGAACCCGGCAATTTATCTTTGTTGCTTAAATTACAGGAAGTTTTTCCTAATACATACGCAATTTTAACTGGTGCAGTCACATTTGTACTTGAAATTACAATAGTGCTGTCGACAATTGCAGTCGTTGTGGTTGAATACCACACATTATCTGCACCTGCAATAACATAACCGGTTGGTGAATTGGCATCGGAAGTTGTAAGTCCTAAGCCGGTATGACTAAACTGTATTTTCACCTTAGCTCCCTGAACACCAAATTTTTGATAAACAGGACCAGAATATTCAAGTGTTGACTGACCATAATCTTTTGCCAGTGCCAAAAGAGCTAATCGCCTGCCTGCTTCGTATTTATTGGGGAAATGCCAGCCACCTGCGCTTAAATCAAGGTTTACAGACATACCTGTATTTGGCAAAACCAATGCTGCACGTTGTCCTTCCCGAACCTGAACAATGGGGCTCAATGTATCAGGAGATGACTTTGTATTAAACATGGTTATCTGACCGTAATAAAACGGGAAATCTCCCTGTCCCCACGCTCTGCGCCAACCGGTAATCAGTTTTTTCAGACGCTCGCCATACAACGGGGCTGTAATAGTATCTCCTGCATTTTGTTCACCATGCATGCACACAGTGCCTTTGATGCCATAACTAACCACAGGTGCAACATAAGAGTTATACATATCACCCGGTGTAGTAAAACCCGAAGGCATTACCATTTTAGGGTTCTCTGCAAGAGTAACCGGATCGAACCAGCTTTCAATATAAGTTCCACCCACAGCTGTAACGAGCAAACCTACTGCACAACCCAATTTCTTTTGTAATTGTTTCCCAAAGAAATAAGCCGTAGCCGAGCAACCACCTGCCGTTGTAGGTGTTATGGCATGCCAACCTACATTTGAGCCCATTATAGTGTAACGCACATCAATATATCTCAATAAAGGATTATTAGCGGCCAGAATTGTATCGGCCAAACCTGTATAATAATATAAACGTGTGTCCATGTTGGACTGACCGGCACAATTCCAAACTTCTCCAATGTAAACATCAGTAAAAGTCAAGGTATTAGTTCCTTTAACCGTCATTACCAATGGTCCTTTCTCAATCATGGGATCCAAAATAATACGCCACTTCCCGGTGGTTGCGGTTATCGCTGATTTAGTCTGTCCGTTAAAAGTTACTGTCACCACTTCACCGGAAGCAGCTGTTCCCCATATCGGTACAACCTGATTGCGTTGCAAAACCATACTGCTGGCAAATGGATAGGTCATCGTAACAGTTGCTTTTGTCTCTGATAAAAAGCAGAAAATAAAAGCAAAAAATAATAAAATGCCCTGATGAATTGTATGTTGTCTCATATTTTAATTGATATAGATTATTTAATTGTCAGTATTTTTATTTTTTCGAATTCATCTATTGCTTATGTAATTTTTCAAATATCTTACTGTCGACTGTCAGAATACTTCCATGACGAAGTCCCGAAGGAACTTTTATCTGCTCAGAAATATCTTCCCAACTTACTAAATCATAAGAACTTATAGCACCATACTTATGTTCACTGTATTTATCAAAATACACAATCCACTTATCGCCCACTTTCACAGAAGTTGGTCCTTCTGCCCAGTAATTTCCGGTTATGGAACCCCCTGCTTTTGAGTATGGTCCGGTAAGGTTGTCGGCATAGGCTATTTTCAGGTTTTTCTGAACCGGTTCGTGCGTTTCGTCTTTCAGGAGCATTCTATACCTGCCTTTTTCATACACAATAGAAGCATCAATAACATTAAAACCTGGTTCGTACAAAAGTCTGGTATCACTGAAAATTTTGAAATCTTTTGTTGTAACGTAATAAATCCGGTGATTATACCCGCTTTCGGATGATGAATAAGTTTCTTTAAATTTACCTTTTATGGTAGTTGCCCAGTAAATCATATAGGTTCTCTTTGCCGTATCACAGGTAATTTCGGGAGCCCAGCAGTTTCGTGCACTGTCTTCCTTTTCCATTACCGGAATGTATTGTTGCGCTGACCAATGAATCAAATCCGGTGAACTAGCATATCCAATACCTTTCTCCGACCAACTTACAGTCCAAACTGCATGAAATTCCCCATCAAGTCCACGAATAATACAAGGGTCACGCATGAGTTTATCATTCCCCACTTTGGGAGTCAGGAATGACTGATCGTTTTTAAAGGTCGACCAGTTTAAACCATCCTTACTTCCGGCAAGATGTAATCCATCTTTTCCGTTGTTTTTAAAATAGGCAAATACATAATTTATCGAATTCTCCTCCGACATTAAACCTGTTTTTTGCGGATTTATAGCACAAACAACTTTTGGCAAGAGAATAAAAAATAACAAGAGGAAGAAATACGAAAATCTCTTTTTCATAAAAACACATATAAAACTAATTATCAATAGAATAAAAAATTAATCAAAAGCATTGATCTTACTTTCTGAAATAAATACAAATAAGATTTTACGAATTTTAATACAATCAAATAATGTTTTTAAATGCTCATTTTCAATCAATTATACAGTTATTCAAATTCTGTTTAATACAAAGTTACACAATATGAGTACAATAAAAAAGATACTGAATATTTGTAAATGACATATATGAAAGTTTGGTAATTAAAACATAAACAAATAATAACATAATAGCAAGATATAGTATTACTAAAAAAACTTAGTACAACATTCGATTGTTTTATATAAATTACTGTTATGCAATTAAATATATAAGCATTGATTTAATAATATCAATCGTTATAATATTGAATTTTTGTTGCTTGCAATTAAATTTGCACACAATAATGTTAATTGTACAGATGTACTAGAATTCAAAGATTTGTATATTTTTCTAGATATATGTACAATAAGACAGAGACTAAATCTGTGTGTTGTTGTAGTTTTGCACAAGTTTAATTGCATTCCCAAACGATTGCATGAAATCAATTAAAAATTCCTTAAATTCATACACTTCATGAGAAATTTTAGCAAGGTTTTTATTCTTGTGCCCTTATTAGTTCTCTTGTTTGTACGTTGTAATAACGACAAAGAGATCTATTTTAATCGTCCAACCTGGTTACAACCTCCCATTTATCAGGTTTTGCAAAAAGAAGGACGGTTTAAATGCTATCTTAAATGCGTTGACCGTACTCTCTACGCTTCAGCATTGAAATCAAGCGGACTTTATACTGTCTTTGCACCCAATGACTCAGCTTTTATTAATTATTTTAGTACAAAAGGTTATTCTTTTCCGGCTGCCACTCCTGATTCGGCAGTTAGTCAGATACCCGATTCTCTGGTAAAACAGATTGTAAGTTATTCTATCGTTTACAATAACTATTCCTACAATCATTTGACTGATGTGTTGAGCGGTGGCTGGGATACGCTGACCAGTATCAAGAAAAAAACTACTTATTATGAAACCATTCATAAGGAAAATTACAAAGGTAAATCCATTTGGGTGTACGATATGTCTTCGTTTAACATGGGAGATCAAAACTACAAATACCTTCCATTTTATCTTACAAGCGTTTTTGAACGTTCCCGCAGTCACGCTCAGGCAGCTTCCGATTATGGAATTTTCTACCCCACTAAATATACCGGAAATAATGTTCAAAGTGCAAATATTGTCACTAAAGATCTGTTGGCAGAGAATGGTGTTGCTCACGAAATTGATCAGGTTTTGGAGCCACTTCCAACCCTTGACAGACTGTTGAACAATCCGGATTACAGTATGTTTAAAGCTTTGATTAACAAAACAGGCTCAACAGGTGATCCATACTTTATAACCTACGCTTATAATAAAACCCTTACCGATTTCTACAAGCAGGCTATGCCATCTCAAAATATTGACGAAGTTTACCTTAAGTATTACAGTGGATTGGCTGTTAATTTGAACGGTGAACGTTTCGGAGCCAGCAATAAACAAGCCGAACAAGGCGGTTATACGCTTTTTGCACCCAACAACAAAGCCATTCAGAAATTTTACGATGAAAAATTAAAAGCTTATTACCCGGGCGGAATTGAAACTGTCTCATTAGATATTCTTTTTTATTTCATCAACGCTCAAATGATTGATGACCTTGTTTGGCCGGGTGATTACAAGGGAAGTATGAATTCATTGGGTGAGTTTTTTAATGGTAAAGGAGCTAAAGGCGATGCTTTTGATCTGGCGAATTACAGTAAAATTTCACCTGCAAGTAACGGATTTTTCTATGGCTCCGACAATTATATCAAAAGCCGTTATTTCGAAACTGTATTTACCGAAATTTTGCTTAATCCATCCTATAACCTCTTAAACACTGCTTTTACTGAGTATTTCAACACCACCCTGAAAGAAGAATTAATGAAGTGTGAATTGAATGGCTATACTCAGGAGAATTATACGGTACTGTTGCCTTCAGACGAGCTGCTGGCTGCCGATGGATTCAGCTGGATTTGGTTAGCTGGATCAAAGAAATACGGATTTTCAAATTCTAACTCAACTGCCGGAGTATTTGATGCAGGAATCCGTATGCAGCGATTGGTACGGTCACACATCTTTAAACGCTTGAAAAATGATCAGGTTAACTGTGCAATGACAAATTTTAAAACTGATGCAACTTTTGCAACAGCTTACGGTGGCTATTCTTATTCTGTAAATGACTATGGCGATATGATTCGTTACAAAGATGGAAAAATCCAAATGCTTGGTAATTTTGATGAAAATGCAGACATAAATGTTTCCGGAGTTACTGCTACACCCTATAAAACGTTTATAAATGGTCAGGTTTTCAAAATTGACAAAATGCTACAGTATTCACGGAGAAATACCTACCCAAATTCAGTTGAGGGTTATGCTAGTCAGGATTTATATACCTATATTCTGAATATGGCATCAGGAACTCAAAATACCGGTGTAGCTCTTTTCAAAAACTATATAGCGGCTTGTCTGAAAGGCGATGCGAGTAACGAATTAGCAGGGTTATCAGCAGATATGGTACTGACTATATTCATGCCTGCAAATGCTGCGATAACTAAAGCAATCGCAAATGGAGACTTACCTGCACTGACCAGCGTAACAGCCGATGCAGCTGCCCGTATTAAAGCCACAAAATTTATTCTTTACCATTTTGTTAAGGGAAAAGAATTTGTAGATGATGGTCTACCTTATATTATGCCCAATAAAGAGGTACTGACAGAAGAAACATGGCCCACAGTATTGAAAGATGTGGTTGATAACACCTATCTTGCTATTCGAAAAGACGCATCGGGAAATCTGGTTGTTTCAACTAAATCTTTAGGTTCTGGTAAACAATTTTCTACTATGGTAAAAACAGCAACTGTTACAAGAGGGCTCAAACACAGTAATTATTTTGGATCCAAAGCAGTAATGCATGAGATAAATGATTATTTTGTATATACGAAACCTCAATGACCACAAATTGAATTAAAGAGACTAATATGAAAAAAAATAGCACAATAATATTTATTCTGGTCCTTGTATCGTTACTGGTTTCAACATCAGCAAAGGCACAAACGAAGCAAATAATACATGGAAAAGTTACTTCATCTTCAGATAAAGAAGCTTTAATTGGCGTGTCAGTAATTGAATTTGATAAAGACAACCGTATTCTGAACGGTACCAAAACAGATTTAGATGGAAACTATACCTTAAAGATTTCAGGAAACCAAAATACAAAAATAACTTTTTCGTATATCGGATATCAAACAGTTAGCAGAGTTCCGGGAAGTTCAACGGTAATTAACATTCAATTAGAGGATGGATCAAAAACAATCGAAGGTGCAACTGTTGTAGCCAGAAAACAAACAAATCTTGGTATTGGAAATATCTCGGACAAAGACTTAACTTTTGCTGTTCAGAAAATTGATACAAAAGAATTGGAAGGACTACAGGTAACTTCTATTGACGAGGCACTTCAGGGACGTATGTCTGGGGTGGATATTGTTGCCAATGGTGGTGAGCCGGGAGCAGGTATGTCTATTCGTATCCGTGGTACAACCTCCATAAACAATGGTTCTGATCCGCTGATTGTAGTAGATGGTATTCCTTTTGACACCAATATCGGTTCAGACTTTGATTTTGCTACTGCTGATCAGGAAAATTATGCTCAATTATTAAATATCTCTCCTGCTGATATTCAGGAAATAACAGTTCTGAAAGATGCTGCTGCCTGCGCCCTTTATGGTAACCGTGGTGCTAATGGAGTTTTATTGATTAAAACCAAACGTGGTTCTATAAGCAAACCAACAGTTTCGTACACTTTCAAAGGCTCAATGAATACACCTGCAAAACCTATCAAAACCTTGTCAGGAGACCAATACACATCCTTGATTTTGGATGAAGCCGAGAATGCAGGAAATCCACTAAGTACAACTGCATATCCACAGTTTACACGCGATCCAAATAACCCGTATTACTTTTATAATTACGGTCAGAATACAGATTGGTATAGTGCCTTAACAAAAACAGGATACACTCAGGATCATTCCATATCTATTTCGGGTGGTGGTGAAAAGGCTCAATACCGCACTGCACTTGGTTACTACAATCAGACAGGAACAGTAATCGGACAGGCATATTCCCGTATCACAGCTCAATTGAATCTTGACTACAGCGTTTCAGACAGGTTGAAATTTCAGGTAAGTCTGGCATATACACATGGCGACCAGGATAAAAACTATATAACAGATTTATTGAATACGGCTTATACTAAAATGCCTAACATGTCTGTCTACGAATGGGCACCAAATCCGGATGGTAGCGGTTGGGTTCAAACTCCTAATTTTTTATCACCTGTTACTACCCCTCAAGGCTATTGGAGTGCAACCAATAACTCAGGAATTTACAATCCGGTAGCAATGGGTAATTCAGGATATTGGAGAGTTAAAAGTGAACGTATCATGCCAAAATTCAATATTCAATACTGGGTTTTGCCTGAAGTACTCAAATATCAGGCAGATCTTGCTTTTGATATTAACACATCCAAGGATAACCGTTTTTTACCTCAGATTGCTACAGGCCGTCTTTGGCCGGAAAACAGTGTGAACAGAACTACTGACCTTGCTTCTGAAGCTTTTGTAGTTCAAACCTTCAATAAATTGATTTTTACTCCAAAGTTGGGTAAAAACAATGAATTACTCGGTCTGTTACAAATAAGCACTTATGATGTTCGCTCCTCTTCTTATCAGGAAATTAGTGCTCTGAGTGCTTCAAACTTTTTACAGGATCCATCCATTGCTTCTAATATAATTGGGTCAGGATTAGGATTGAACTCTGGCTCTTCAGAATCAAGATCTTATTCGCTTTTGGGAATGGTTCAATACAAACTTCTCGACCGTTACATTATAAACGGAACTTTGCGACGTGATGGTGATTCAAAGTACAGCGAAAAGAATAGATATGGTTTCTTCCCAAGTGCTTCAGCTAAGTGGATTTTTTCCAACGAACCGTTCATGAAAGAAATGAAATTCGTTGATGATTTTAGTTTCCGTGCTTCAACAGGCGTTAGTGGTAATCCGGTAAGTAAAAATTACCTCTATTACAATAATTATGGTACTTATAATTGGACTTATCTTGGCGAACAAGGTGTTTATTCTACCGGACTACAGTTATCGAATCTGCGTTGGGAGAAAGTTACAGATCTTAACCTCGGTTCAAATTTAATATTGTTCAAAAACAGGTTGAATATTGATTTCAACTGGTATAAAAAACGAACAAACGACCTGTATTTCCCTACTGTAAACATTTCAAGTACTTCCGGTTTTAGTTCAATCGGTTCAAATGTAGGTACTATGGATAACAGAGGCTGGGAGTTAAGTATTAGTACACAAGCTGTTAAAACCAAAGAATGGCAGCTTGATATCAACTTCACTTTTGCCCGTTCTGAAAACGAGGTAGTAAGTCTGTCCGATAACATTCCTCAGATTTCTACACCTACAGCTACTAATGGTTCTTATCTAACTAAAATTCAGATGGGCAATCCTCTGGGTTCGTTCTACGGATATAAATATGATGGGGTTTATTTGAATGCAAGCCAAACAACAGCTAAAGATGTGAACGGAAATCCGATTTACACCTACGATTCAAAAGGAAATAAAGAAGCTGTGAAAATGAAATTCTGGTATCCTTCGGTGGGTTATGAATTCCAACCAGGAGATGCGCGCTATAAAGATATCAACCACGATGGAAATATCAATGCGCAGGATATTGTTTATCTTGGAAGTATGAACCCATTATTAACCGGAGGTTTTGGACCTACCATCCGATGGAAAAATATAATAACATTGAGTGCATACTTCTACTACCGCTACGGTGGAAAAGTAATTAATCAAACCCGTATGGAAATGGAAAGTATGTATGGATTCGGCAACCAGAGTACTTCTGTATTAAAACGATGGAGAAGTTCGTACGATGACCCTACCACAGCACCAACAGATTTGTTGCCTCGTGCATTATTAGCTAAAGG
This sequence comes from uncultured Bacteroidales bacterium, assembly GCA_903830915.1. Lineage (GTDB taxonomy): Bacteria > Bacteroidota > Bacteroidia > Bacteroidales > Paludibacteraceae > Paludibacter. Next base: position 35,468 of record CAIKVR010000312.1, on the reverse strand, counting down.
TTACAATTGGCTTGGGTCTGACCGTTATGTAGAAGATGGTTCATTCCTCCGGTTCAAGTCTTTGACTATGAGTTATTCATTTGACAAAAAACTGGTCAAAAAACTGGGATTGAATGATTTGCGCATGTATGCAACCATGCAAAATATTTATTTATGGACAAATTACACCGGTATGGATCCTGAAGTAACGCTTCGGAGTGGTATTTCAAGTTTAGGCTACGACACCTCCCGCTCAGGACGTCCGGCAGATTATTCAATGGGCTTAACTGTTTCATTCTAACATTAAAATCTAAGGTTTTATGAGAAAATATATTGGTATATCAATTCTGGTTGTTTTGAGTTCATTCATGACTTCCTGCGACAATTGGTTAACTTTGACACCCGAAGATGGTGTAATCAGAGAAGAATACTGGCAAACAAAGGAACAGGTAAACTCTGCTGTAATAGGTTGCTATTGCTCCTTAATGAATGGTCCTGTTGAAAAAATGTTTTTATGGGGTGAGTTGAGAGCAGATATGGTTCAGAGTGGAGTAGTACCTCTAAACAACTATACGGAAGTTATTGATGGTGAAATTTCAGCTTCTAATAACATAACAAGCTGGGCTTCATTTTACTCTGTAATTAACAACTGTAACACCGTACTTAAATTTGCAAAGGGTGTTCAAAGTATAGATGGAACACTCAGCGATAAGCAATTAAAAGCTTATGAGGCAGAAGCACTAACCCTGCGTTCAATGATGTATTTTTACCTGGTTCGTTCGTTTCGCGATGTTCCATTAGTACGTCAGGCTTCGGTTTCGGATGACCAAAATTATTCTATTCCGAAAACTTCGGGTGCAATTATTCTCGATTCGTTGGTTTATGATTTGAAAATAGCTGTCGCTAATGCACCTATTTCATACCCCACCACAGCCGAAAACAAAAACCGCATTACCTGCTGGACTGCAAAAGCTTTATTGGCCGATATTTACCTCTGGCAAGAAAAATATGCTGAATGTAACAGCCTTTGTCAGGAAATTATCGGTTCAGGTAAATTCAGTATGATACCTGTAGATAAAGTAATTACACCAGTTTCAGAAAATGGGATTATTATTGATACAGTTACAGTAGCAAATGAATCTGATGTCGATGCCATGTTTGTGAATTCTTACGTGAATGGGAATAGTGTCGAATCTATTTTCGAAATTCCGTTTACTTCTCAAAAAACAAACCCTTTCTATGCTCTACTTGCACCATTAGTTAACCGGTTAAATCCAAAAACAGATATTTTGGATGGAATGATATTTCCGTATCCTCAATACAGTGCCGTAAGTAATGCTTCTGACATACGTGGTTCAGGTTGTTCGTTTCGTAATGCTGTAGTTTGGAAATACGTTGGAACAAGCCGTTCAGGTGCTGTGCGTGCTTCAACCGAATATACTTCACCCTGGATTGTTTACAAATATTCTGACGTATTATTAATGAAAGCAGAGGCACTGAATCAAATAGGGCTTAACACTCACAACGAAACTGCTCAGGATTATTACAAACAAGCTATCAGCGTAATGGGAGAAGTTCGTACAGCACGGAATGCTGTAAAAACTTCGGATTACATGTTCGTGGATGGTAATGTGGATGGAAAATCGCTTGAAAAAGCAATTCTGAATGAACGGGCGCGCGAATTTGCCTTCGAAGGAAAACGATGGTATGATGTATTAAGGTATGCCAAAAGGGGTGATTATGAAGGTACAAACATTCAATACCTTATAAATCTTGCTATTAACAGCGCATCTCCACAAAAACAACAAAGTCTGGTTGCAAAATATAAAGACCCAAGGCACAACAGTCATTACTGGCCAATTTATATTACTGAACTGGAGACTAATAAGCTTTTAAAACAGAATGAGTTTTATATACAATAATATATCAGCCATGAAAACTAAAAATATAAAATTACTGGCAAAATCAATGCTTATTGTCAGTTGCGCCTTAGTCTTATTCAATTCCTGTAAAGATTACATGGAAGGAAAGACATTCCTTGTTTCGGACGAGCGAATGATTGATGAATATATTGAGCAAAATGACACAAGCATGACTGAATTCCTCCATATTGCTGATAAAGCCGGGTTCAGAGGAATGCTTCATGCTTATGGAACAAATACCTGTTTTATCCCAACAAATGAAGCCATCAAAGTGTATTGCCTGCGACATGGTATTAATTCGTTGCTTGACCTACCGACTGACAGTCTGGAAAAATTCATGAAATTCCATATTGTCCGTGATACTATCCGCACTGCTGAATTTGTAGATGGACGTTTAAGCAAAGCTACCATGCTTGGAAAATTTCTAACTACAAAAACAGTACAGGAAGGAGCTTCTGATGCAGTAATACGAGTGAACCGTCAGGCCAATATCATAAAAAAAGATATCAGGGTTGCTAATGGAATCATACATAAAATAGACTATGTTCTGACACCTGAACCAAAAACAGTAGGTAAGATGATTGAGTCACTTCCTGATACTTATCAGATATACAAAACAATAATGAAAAGTACCGGAATGATTGATACGCTAAATAATTCTGTAGATAATGTTTGGTACACAGCATTCCTTCAAAGCGATGCTTCGTTCTTAACTGACAGTATAAAAAGTGTCGATGATGTTTTGGTAAAAATGCGGAAGGCTCAACCCGATTATGCATCGGATGATGCTAAACTTTTATTAATGTATGCTCAATATCATTGTCTTAAACGGTTAGCGTATGTTACTGATTTATCAATGTCAAGCTCAGAGTTGACTGTAGCTACCAATCAGGTAATTACAGTAAAAGTGAGCAAAGATTCATTGATTATCAATGAATATCAATCTCTGACTACCTTTGAAAAAGGAAAAACTGTCAACAAACAATCCGAGTGGACAGATATGAGCTGTAATAATGGAGTTCTTATTGATTTGGATGGAAACATTACGCCAGTTAAACGTGGTCCGGCAGCTGTTTACTGGGAATTAACCGACCAGCCCGAAATTAAAAGGTTGAAAGAATATCGGAAGAGAGGTTCTTATGTAACTTTCAAACCCGGGGAACTTTCTGAATTGAGTTTCGGAGGTAAGAATAGTCCAACAATAACATACAATGTTACATCCTCTTACGCTGAACAAGGGGGACAATATGTTCATTACGATTACTTCGAAATACCTATGCGCCCGAATTTATTACAATGGATGGAAATTAAAACCCCCGTACTAACTGAAGGAGTATATTATGTGTGGATTTGCTGGCGTCGTGGGGGTGATAATAATAAATTTAAAACCACTTTTAAGCAAGATGGTATGGAAGACCAGGTATTACCGAATGTATTTGATTTGGGTGAATACTTCAACACATCAAATACCCCTGAAGTAAACCTTAACAATGGCATGAAACAGTACAATGCAAAAGCCAAAAACAGTGTTTGCTGTAGTCGTAACTGCGGAGCTATTAAAATTGAGTATACCGGTCGTCATACTTTACGTATGGATGCATTGAGTGGAAATAGTCAGGCTGCCTGGTGGGATATGATTCAATTCATTCCGGTTGATCAAAATCAACTTTGGCCTCGTTTCGATATAGATGGAAATGCTATTTATCCCGGTACGCCTTGTGAACTGATTTCACCTGCAGACCAACGCTGTGTTGGAGATTTATTAAACTAACAGAAAAATCTAATCATTATGAATCGTATAAGAATTTTTAAATCCTTGATTGTTCTACCATTAATTACATTAAGCCTAATGCTTAGTGGATGTTATGATAATGCATGGGAAAGTCATGTTTCAAGCGAAGAATTGTTGAAAAATAACCTGGTGAATGTCATGAGCACAAAACCGGAACTTTCTATATTCGTTTCTCTGCTAAAAAAAACAGGTTACGATCAGGTTCTGCAAACAGCAAACAGTTTTACTGTTTTTGCACCAACTAATGAGGCGTGGGGTGTAGGAACTGACACATTAAATGTAGATTCATTACGTAAAATGATAGGTTCGGTCATTGTGTATAAAAGCTATTATTCTACCAACCAAAGTCTTTATACATCTATTAAATCAGTCAATGGAAAAAATATATATTATAACTCTGCTGATTCCACTTTTAATGGAGCAAAAATAAAAACTTTTGATATTCGGGCAGCAAATGGCGTATTACAAATTACCGATAAACTGTTGGAAAGAAGAAATAGTATTTGGGAATTTCTTTCTGAAAATACTAATTTTCTGCAATACCAATTCATTAATGGACTTAATAAAAAAATATTAGATCCTGTTAAGAGTATTGCTGTAGGTGTGGATGCATTGGGAAAAACCAAATACGACACAGTTTGGATGAATATTAATAATTTCCTACAGAAATATCCTATTGATAACGAAGATTCAATTTTTACCTACATAGTTGTTGAGAATGATGGGTTTAATTTAATGTACAATAAGTATAATAATGCAAATCATAAATACTTCAACATGAATTCGGTAGCACAAACTGACTCTGCTACGCGTTTCAATGTTTGTCAGGATTTTGTTTTCAGAGGTATTGTAGATATCACGAAGTTCGACACACTTACAAATGTTGATGGTGTAAAAGTACCAATCAATGGTTCGGTGATAAAGCAAACTTATAATTCTTCAAACGGACGTGTGTATGTAATAGATAAAAGCAATATCCGACTGAAAGATAAAATCAAGCCCATAAAAATTGAAGGTGAGAGTTTTACAAATTCAACCAATACTAACTATGTTTTTACTCGTTACAAACTTTGGGCAAGCGGACAGCGAGATATAGCAATGGCAAGTGGTGAAACACAGTCTGATTCACTTTACAGAAAATTGACTGGAAAAAAAGACAGTGTTGTCTCTAAAACCTATTTTTTGAATAGTAATCTGGTGGCGAATGTAGCTAACTTTTATATTGAATATAAAGCCAAAGTAAATTCTGCAAACTACGATATTTATTATGTAGCGTACGATGACATTGCTGATCATTTTGACCCAACTTACACTCGCTACGGAGTGTATAAAATCATTCAAAAACTTTTCATCTCCATGCCCGGAAGTAAAACACTGACAAGGGGAGCAGTTACAAGCGATGCCGGAAATACAAATACTTCGGGCGTAATTAATAACTACTTAGGTAATGCGAGATGTTTTGTTGGAGAAGGTAGAGCCGGAGTAATGGAAATAACAAAACTTAAGCAATGGGATTTAGAACCTGTTAATGCAACCCAGATGGTATCAGCACCTGTTTCACCTTTAGCGGATGTGATGACCGTTTCTAAAACCGGAACATTGACCATGTGGCTTTGCAACACTGCACGAAGTAATACAGCAAGTCGGCAGGGATTGTTATTTCTTGATTATATTTTGTTAGTACCGAGAATTACAGAAGAATAGTAAACAAAAATTCCGAAATTTATGAAAAGATTCAATTATATTTTAGCTACTATTTTCTTTGTAATCACCGGAATTATTTCTGCTTACGGGCAGAAAGGAGTGATTGCCACAAAAATATCCGGAACAGTCTTCGAATCAGCTACAGGTAAACCTTTGTCAGGAGCCAAAGTGATGATTTCCGGAGTGACCTCAACTGTAACCGATGATAACGGTAAGTTCAGTCTGGAAAAAAGTATCAACGGTGCTGTTTTGGTAGTCAATGCACCTGGATTTGCGACTAAGCAGATACCCGTTCTAAACAGAAAAAACATCGAAATTTCGTTACTCGACGAAAGTTTCAAGGGAAAATACGAGGATGTTATAACAGCCTTTGATATGACAAATGCTGCCAACACATCGAATGCAATATCTACCCACGAAAATAGGGATGATTATAAACTTGGAGCAACTAACCTCGAAACTGTTTTACAGGGAAGCGTAAATGGTCTTAATTCGGTTTCACGCTCGGGAGTTCCTGGTAGTGGAGCAAATCTATATCTTAACGGATTTAATTCACTGAATGCCAATACTCAACCATTAATTGTAGTTGATGGTGTTCCGTACGAAAATCAGACTATTTATTCGCTTATCGGTGGCAACGTAATTTCAGCCTTATCTGATATTGATGTTAAGGACATTGAAAATGTCACTGTATTGAAAGATGGAGCTTCTATCTATGGTTCAAAAGCCTCAAATGGTGTCATTTTAATTAATACAATTCGGGCGAAGGATGCTTCAACACGCATTAATTTCTATACCTATGCAGGTACTAATTTTGAGCCGAACACCAAATATAAAATGATGAACGAATGGAGCTACAAGAACTATCTGACAGATATGATGTCAAGTGCAGGTCTTTCCGCTAATGACATACAGGCTTACCCATTTATTAATACAGAAAAACCGGTCGTTGAAAACTGGGGTGTTTCAGGAAATAAAGATTATTATCGCTACAATCAGGCTACCAATTGGCAGGATGAAGTTTTCAACAATTCAATCAATCAAAATTACCACCTGAATGTAACCGGTGGAAATGATGCGGCATTATATGCCATTTCAGTAGGTTATTTGGGTCATGGTGGACTGGTTGATAAAACTTCATTTTCACGCTACACAACACGAGTGAATGCACGTATTAAGATGACAGAATGGTTTAAGCTCAATGCCAATATTAGTTTTGTTTATTCAGAGCGTTCACTGACCTATGAAGGATTAAACAAAAATTTCAATCCGGTTTATGCCGGTTTAGTTAAAGCACCATTTACAGCACCATACGTGTATAACGTTGCAAATGAAAAAACCCTAAATCTTGAAAATGCCGATATCTTTGGAGTTTCCAATCCACGAGCTATTTTGGATAATGGATCTGCATCCAATAATCGTTTTCGCTTTTTTGGTGATTTGAATGGTATTATCAATATTTCAAAATATCTTTCCGGTAGTGTCTTAATCGGACTTACTACAGATAAAGTTACAGAACGGATATTTATGCCTCAAGCCGGAATTTATCATTCTCCACTTACAAATTCCTATGTATCTAACGAATCACAACAAATGAGAAATCACTTTCTGCAATTGAATACCGATGTACGTCTGACATACGACCGAACTTTTGATTATGTACATGATGTAACCGTCCGTTTGGGCTCGCGTTATCAGTCAAGCAGTTCAGAACTGGACTGGGGTAAAGCTTATAATACCGCCAGTGATGAAATGAAAACTTTAGGAGATGGTATAAATGCAATAGCGCAAATGGGTGGTTCATTGGGTGATTGGAAATCAATTTCAAATTACCTGAACGCAGAATACGGATATCTAAACCGGTATTTTGTGTCTGCCAATGCCGCATTGGATGGATCGTCCCGATTTGGAAAAGATGCTAATGGCATTTCATTGTTCAATAACAAGTTCGGATTATTTCCCTCGATTAATGCTGCATGGTTAATCACTTCCGAAGAATTTATGAAAGACAATAAAAAAGTGGATCTGCTAAAACTTAGAGCGGGATATTCAATTACAGGAAATGATGATTTGGGTAACTATTCTTCAAGTTATTATTATGTTCCGCAAGGACTTTTAGGTGCTTATGGACTGGTGCGTGGAAATATTCCTAACTCTGAATTACAATGGGAAACTAATAAAAAAGTAACTGTTGGATTGGATGCCTCGTTCCTGAAAGAACGTTTAAATGTGAGTTTGGATGTATTTACGGCAAAAACAGAAGACTTGATAGGAATTAAAAATATTTCTACTGTTTCAGGACTTGGAGTTGAAGTAGTAAATGATGGAGCATTACAAAACAAAGGTTTTGACCTGAATATCACAGGAAGAATAATTGACCGTCCGTCACTGAAATGGGATTTGGGGTTGAATATATCTACCTATCAAAATCAATTACTCTCAAGGTCGACTGATGAAACTTTTACTCAAATTGCCGGTGGAACTATACGAACAAAAGTAGGTGCTCCAATTGGACAATTCTGGGGCTATAAAACCGATGGTATTTTTAAAACTCAGGCTGATGCAACTGCGGCTAATCTGAAAATCAAAAATACCGATGGTAGTGTGGTTCCTTTCACTGCAGGTGATGTGAAATTTGTAGACCAAAACCTTGATGGTGTCATCAATGAAAAGGACATGACCGTTATTGGCGACCCAAACCCGAAATTCTTTGGTGCTTTGACTAACAAAATTCAGTACAACCGATTCACATTTAATGCAACAATCAACTTTTCAGTAGGTGGTAGCGTTTACAATGCTTTGCGTGCCAACCTGGAAAATATGTCTGGTCTCGATAACCAAACCATTGCAGCAGTATATCGCTGGAGAACAGACGGTCAAATTACTAACACACCAAAAGCAGTATGGGGTGACCCAATGGGAAATGCACGTTTTTCAGATCGTTGGATTGAAGATGGTTCGTATGCCCGACTTAAAAGTATAACACTCGCCTACGATCTTCCATTAAAATCAGGTTTTGTAAATAATGCACAAGTTTATGTAACGGCTAACAATATGGTTACTTTCACCAAATACCTGGGATATGATCCTGAATTCAGTGCCGGTCAAAGTCCACTTTATTATGGTGTTGATAATGGTATGTCACCACAACCCAGATCGGTTTTAGTAGGAATAAAAATCGGCTTGTAAGAAATCAATACAAACTTTTAAAGAAATTACACATGAAATTCAAAAATATAACATCGGGTCTGACATTAGCTATACTATTTATGTTCAGTTTCAGCTCTTGTCAGGATATGTTGGATACTAACAGCAAAGAAGTTGTTGATTCTTCTGAAAACTATAACAATGTTTACGATGCCGACAATGCCATTTGGGGTTTATATAGCAAAGTGTCCAAACTGGCTGAAAACGTGGTGGTTTTAAATGAACTGCGAGCAGATTTAATGGATGTTACATCGAATGCAACGGTGGATCAGGTAAATCTGAACAATCATACAGAAGATTCAACCAATGTATATTGTAACCCAACAGCTTTTTATGAAGTAATTCTGAATGCAAATGACATTCTGAGAAATTTCAATATAATGCTGGCCGACAAAAAAATGTCAAAAGACAACTATGATCCACGTTATTCTGATGTTATGGCCGTTCGTTGTTGGGCTTATCTGCAATTAGGTATTCATTTTAAAAACGTACCTTACGTTACGGATCCCTTGCAATCAGTAAATATATTGAAAATTGATTCATTGTTTCCGAAACTCTCACTGGATCAGTTGATTCCCCGCCTAATAAGCGATATGATGAGTGTTCCTACGCTTTCTATAAATACACTGGCAACTTATTATAATAAAACCATCACTGATAACGGAAAATCGTTTTATCTGAATTTGCAATTCATTGATAAACATATTCTTTTAGGAGATTTATTCTTGTGGAACGATCAGTATGTGGAAGCTGCCACTCAATACAAAGCCTACATGGATGCAGCCGATGTAAGTTCGTCCAAAACCAATATAAAAAACAAAGTAAGTGGATGGGTATGGGCTGGAACAAACGAACCCCGTTTCCAAATTTGCTACCAACGTTATAAAGATCAGGATGTTACTTCATTCCGTAATATGTGGAAAGAAATGTTTTACCGTAGTTCTACTGATGCTGCTAACTCAAGTACAATGGGTTTGCAGGATGAGATGATTTGGATGTTCAGCTATAGTGGCTCTTCCTCATCAGCGACTCCATTCGTAAAACTATTTGCAAATACCGGACAGGGTTCATACCAAATTAAACCATCAGCTTATGCTATTGACAGTTTATGGGAAACACAAGTTCAACAAGCCAACGGCTTCGTTTTCGATGGTCGTGGAAGGGAATCTTCGTTTGATTATGTAAATGGTCAACCCGTAGTTTTGAAGTATCTTTATGATTATTATCCGGTGAACAACATCGATGTGAACAAAACCATTCACTTAAATTATAATTATTATCAGTTTTCAAAACCTGGGAAATGGTTTTTATACCGTGCAGCATTGTTGCATTTACGCTATGCCGAAGCAGCTAACCGTGCAGGTTATCCTCGTTTGGCCTATGCATTATTAAATAATGGTATTATGGCAAACTTTAACTGGTCCAAAAGCGATGGTACAACTCGTGCTGATAAGTCAGGAGTTGAGTACAGTAGTTTTCCTCCCGTTAATGATGTAACTGCTGCTCAACCATACCCTGATCCATTCTACCTTGATGCTCGTCAGAATGATGCTCCTTATACATTCCTGCGTTCACCCTGGAGAGACAATGCAGGTATCCGGGGTAGAGCATTTTTACTTAACATAAGCACACCTGATTACGTTCATGATGGAAATGATGATCACAACGATTCAATACAATGGATTGAAAAGGCTTTGATTAAAGAAGCAGCACTTGAATGTGGATTTGAAGGTCAGCGCTGGGGTGACTTGCTGCGTGTAGCACGTCGAAACGCAAAAGGAGGTAAAAGTGTAGCGTTGCAAATGAATGATGCTATATCTCCCAAGTTCAGGGCTGCCGGTAAGGGTTCGGCCAATATCACTGACACCAACTTGTTCTTACCTATGAAGAAATAGGCTTTCTGAACAAAATTCTATACTATAACACAAAATTCCATTTCAATACAATTTGTAATAGCGTATTTTTGTATTCGTCAATTTTTCAATTTATAGCATGTTGAAATACAATTAATCCCATATTACTTTACGCGTAACTAAGAATTAATATTTACAAACTAAATTTGATATCAATGAAAACAAAACATTACTTACAGAAAAAACTTTTTTCGCTGTTAGCAGTTATTGCTCTAACCTCTTTTTTCTCTGCAAAGGCAGATTGGGTAAAAAATGTGACCCTTACTAATTATGATTTTACTACAATTACAACATCGCCATTTACAACAGGCAATTCTAACCTCTCAGGAAATAATGTAGGTGCACCTACCATTTTGAATGGTTATATGTACACTGCTGCAAGTGGTTCGGGTGGTCGTGGTACCAAAATCACCAACATGACTGCTACTACTGCACGACAGGATACCGTGTATTATGAATTTGACTGGAATCCTTATAAGCTTATTGGAAAAACAGATTCTACTGGAACAGCCGGCGTGGAACCAGCTGCTTTTGGAGTTTGTAATATACGGTCTAGCAACGACAGTATTGTATTTGGCTTGTGGTACGAAAGATGGAGTCATAAATCGGGTACTAAATACAATTTTTCTACAGGTACTGAGCCTCAGGGTGACCTTCACTTGATGAACTTAAGTACCGATACGTTAAATCCTATGCCGGCTAGAATTGTAAAACGTACTGTAGCAGGTGTTGAGACTTCTTATTATACCAATACGTTATTGCCTTATGCTATGCTTGATCCATCGTCAGCATCGTATTACGCTTATAAATGCGACAGTATCAACAAATCGACTGACCTTGGCAAGGCATTCAAAATGTTCCAATGGTATCATATCAAAGCTGTAATCGATTTTATGAATAAAAAGATTATTTCATTCGATATTACTCAGACAGCTAACCCAAATAACAAAAAAAGCTTTACAAATTTACCGTTTGTAAATAATGGCGCAACAGATGTATCACGTCTCGAAATTGCCAGTACCCGTGGGAAACTTGAAGCTGGTACTGGAAACGGTGTAAACTGTGACTATGAACAACGTTTTGACAATTTCGATGTATATACCATGCATCGGGTTGCTGCAGCTGCTCCTGTAACCATACGCTATAAAAGCGAAGATGGAACAGAAATTCAGACTGCTAAGATAGTACCGGATCAGGAAATTAGTACTTTATATACTGCCACTGCTTCTGATAAAATAAATATTTTATACAATGATGAATTTTATCTTTATGATGTTACTTCGAATGACAGCGTAAGAGTATTATTTGGTGGTAGTGAAATTAATCTTAGATTTATTAAAGCAACACCTAAAAAAACTATCGTTAATTTATCTGCACCAACTACTTCAGAATTGTATAAAGATGTTACTGTAACATTTAGTGTAACTACTCCTGAAAATGATTTCGTTTCCAAAGGAGATGTGTTGTTGTTTGTAAATAACATAGTTAAAAACCGTATTCCTGTCGACGTTTTAGGAACTGGTACAGTTACTCTTCCAAATTTATTGGTTGGAGATGAAAATATATGGGCTTTGTATGTTGGTGATCGCATTAATTACACATCCAGCGATACTGCAAAACATGTTGTTAGCATCACACCTTCAACTGCTTCGGTAAAACCATACCCTGTTTACTTTGATTTATGTGATCAACCCGAAATCATTGCCTGGGACAGAGCACGTGGCGTTACAACAGCAACTCCAAGATCATATTCTCATTCATTCAGATGTGATTCAATACCAGGTATTTCAGTAACAACCGATACTTTAAGTACTATGAAAGTTGGATATTACCTAGGAGGTAGTACTTATGGTAAAATTGACGACTGTTATAACAGAGCTGATTGGGTAACAATTCCTCTTGGTAGTAATCGTCCTACCCATGTGACTTTCAAAACTCCATGGTTAAACAGCGGTAGTTATAATATTTATATTTCACATCGTGTAAGTGGTGACCCTAAAACAAATATGACCACTCTCAATATGGATGGCAAAGAGTTGTATTTCCCGAATGAAGAGATGTACGGACGCTGGTTTAAATCGTGGGCAAGTGCAAACAACAGACGTCGCTGGAATGCCAAAGCACATTCTGGAAGTATGGGTATGAATTATATTGGATCAGTAAGTGTTGACAATTCGGGAACTCACTCATTAACAATAAATGTTGCCGCTGAGAACGGAGCAACGTACAACGTGGATATGCTTGAATTTATTCCTGTAGATATGGATTCTTTGTCAATTAATACTACTGCTGCAGTAAGTATGGCAAAAGTATATTATCCTATGTTCGACTGGGTAGGTTTTGCCCGCCAACCGGGGTACGATGCGGCAACTGTTCCTACAACTTATGCTGACTTTACAAACTTTGCTATATCTTATCAGGTAACTGATCAAACAGATTGGGGTACAAAATATACTCATATTATTGATAGTGTTGGTTTAAAGACAGTATTAATTGGTACTGACCAATTTGCGGCAAACTATGTTACCGTTTATCGTGCAGAAGATAAATGGACAAGAGTTTCGGAAGGTTATGGTGATACTAACTTATTTAATTACTCTTGCGAACTTCCAAAAGGTAACTATTACTACGAAACAATAAATTTTGTAGATCTAGCCGATGGTGCTGCCGATTTCAGAACATTTATTAATAGTGGTTACTTTACTGTTCAAGCACCCGATGCAGTTGTGAATACGAATACATCAAAAATTATTGCATTTGCAAAAGGGAATATCCTTACAATAACTGGAATCAAAGCAGGTGCTAAAATTATGGTTACCGATTTGTTGGGAAAAATTGTTGTGAATACCACTTCAAATTCTGATGTATTTACAAAAACGTTGAAACCCGCAATTTATCTGGTAAAAGTATTATCTGAAAATGATACAAAAACAAGCAAAATTATAGTTAAATAAATCCATCTGTCTTATTAATACAAGAAAGAGGTTGTCTGTATTAGGCAACCTCTTTTTTGAATCGAAATAACGAATTATATTTACAACGAATTATATATTACAGCCGCTAAATCAAAGTTATAATCAAATTTATTCAACTATGAATACACAAAACAGTACAAATAAACTAATCCTGATAATAGTTGTTTTTTTTAGTATTTCATCTATCAGCCTTAATGCCCAGCGCAAAATGGATAAACTTGATCGTGGTGTGGTTGCAGTCAGAAATACAAGTGCTAATTTTTTCGTAAGTTGGCGATTTTTTGCAACCGACCCTGACAATATACAGTTTAATCTGTATGCAAAGAAAACAGGGAGTGCCATCTTCACAAAACTGAATACCACGCCACTTACACTCACCAACTTCTCTCCTACCTCAGGAACTGTATCAACAGGAACTCAACTTTATGTCACCTCAATTCTGAATGGTGTGGAAGGCTCACCGAGCGGCATATTTACTATTCCCGGAACCGGTTTCACAACCTTTCGGAGTGCTTATCTGGATATTTCCTACAATCCAGCTGTTGATGGACTGGATATTTCGAAATACAGTACTAAATTTTGCTGGCCGGCGGATCTGGATGGTGATGGAGAATACGATTTTGTGGTTGACCGATTGTCAGTTGACGGTACAAACTCACATAAAATACAGGGTTATCTCTGCAACGGAACACTACTCTGGACAGTAGATATAGGTCCAAATGTTTCTATTTGTCAGGGACAGGACGATATGGTGATTGCCTACGATATGGATGGCGATGGAAAAGCTGAAGTGGTTGTGAAAAGCAGTGATGGCACAAAATTCTCAGATGGTAAAGGTGTTCTCGGGTCAACTTCGCTGGATACAGATAATGATGGAATTATTGATTACAATAATCAAAACGTAAAAAACCCACCACAATATATTTCTGTCATCAATGGAATGACGGGTGTTGAAAAAAACAGCATCGAAATGAAATATCCGTCCAACTACACCCGCACCAACAAAGCAATTTTTATGGGAACGGACTACAGCAATTTGAATGGTCACATGGCCATCATGTATTTAGATGGAAAGCACCCAAGCGTGGGATTTATTTATAAAACAAGGACAGTTTTAAATCAATATCATTACTATTATGCCTCTGCCTATGGTTATGATAAAACCGGTCAATGGGTTAACTACTATAACTGGGAAAGGGGTACGATGGATGCTGCCGAAGGTCATGGTATTCGGGTGGCTGACGTGGATTTGGATGGACGCGACGAATTACTGGATATTGGATATGGTATTAAATACGATGGAACTATGGCTTTCAATGCCCACATTACACATGGCGACCGCTTCCGGGTTGGTGATATTGACCCCGATCGTCCCGGACTGGAAACCTATGCTATTCAGCAAAATGCCAGCAGTATGTTGGGACAGCTGTTGTATGATTCTTCAACAGGTAATGCCATAAAAAAATTCTACATGGGAGCTCTTGGCGATGTTGGCAGGGGTGAATGTATGGATGTGGATTCAACGCATTTGGGTTATGAATTTTGGTCAACAATGGCCAATATTTACGATGCTAAAGGAAATGTAATTTTTGAAGGTTCAACTCCATTTCCAAATGAAGGAGTCTGGTGGGATGGCGATTTAGCACGTGAAGAACTGACTTCGTCGGACGGTAACGGTTTTAATGCTGATATTCGAAAATATAGTATCAGTTCCCACGACTTTGGTTCTAGGCTTATTGAATTTGCAAAAATGACCGGTTGGCAGGTAAAATCCGAATATGGTCGACGTCCTGCATTCTTTGGTGATATTGCCGGCGACTGGCGCGAAGAGGTTGTATTGGAAAAACAAGGCAGCATGAATGTGACATTGAAAGATATTAACGGTAATGATTCTATTGTCTCTGTTGCAACCTGTCCCGGAATTGTTGGTTTTTCAACCGATTATCCTACCGGTAACAGAATTTATTGTTTGATGCAAAATCCGGCTTATCGTATGCAGGCAACCACCAGAGGCTATTATCAATCAGCGTTCCCCGATTATTACCTAGGTTATAATATGCCTACTCCTCCACTATCACCGGTTCAGAAAGCAAAACTAACCTGGACAACAGGCACTGCATTTGATAAAACATCGGCTAATTTTGTGTTGGATGACGAAAAAACCACATCTGTTTTTACCAATGGAGATGACGTAATGTTTGATATTTCCGGAAACAACAGCTCAACTATCCAGCTTAGTTCCGACCTTGCTCCTTCTAAAATCTGGGCAATCAATCCGCTTGGACATGATTATACCATATCCGGGACAGGTAAACTAACCGGAACTATGGAGCTTGTAAAATCGCTGAATGGCACATTTTCGCTAAACGGAAATCACACTTACACAGGCAAAACCACTATCTCTGAAGGTTCGCTTTTTGTAAACGGAACACTAGCAAGTCCTGTTATCGTTCAGGCTAAAGGAACATTGAGTGGAAATGCCATTTTAAACGGTGGAATTACCCTTAATCCGGGTTTAAACCTTGAAGGTGGACGTCTTTCTCCGGGAAATGGTCTTATAGCCGGAAAATTAGGGAAAATGATCATCAATAGCAATGTGACAATGACAGGGAAAGTGAATATTCAGCTGGATATTCTACCTTCTGATGCCTATAAAAATGATTCACTCGTCATTAATGGAAACCTGACACTGACAGGTGTAAACAACGTGGTAATTAATACAGAAAGTGGCATACTTCCTGCAGGAACATATTCACTTATTAAATGGACAGGCACACTCACAGGATCGATTTCAAATTTTGCGATTGCTGGAATTAGTGGTTTGCCTATGTCACTTTTTATTGAAAACAATACCTTAAAACTGGTTGTAAACTCTACACGTTCAGTTGGTTCTGTTTCATGGACCGGTAAAGAAAGTGGCAATTGGGATTATCTGTCTGCTAATTTTAAACTTTCAGGCAGTCCAACCTATTTTGTGAATGGTGACACGGTGCAATTCAACGACACAGCTACTATTAAAACAATAACCCTTTCGGATAATCTGACAACGACAAAAACAACGTTTTCAAATACAACAAGTTCTTATATTTTGAAAGGAACAGGGGGAATAACCGGTAACGGTGATTTATTGAAATCAGGAAAAGGGCTTCTCGACATTCAAACTGTCAATAATTCCTTTACGGGTAAAACAATATTGAACAATGCTCAGGTTCAGGTAGCCGCTTTAGCAGATGCTGAATTACCTAGTTCACTAGGAGCTTCAACTGCCGATGCAACAAATCTGACACTGACAGATAGCCGATTGATTGTAAATGCAGTAACCACAAATTCAAATCGTGGTATCACACTTACCGGCAATGATACCATAAATGTTCCAAAATCGAATGGAATGGTAACTTTAAGCGGACTAGTTATTGGAAGTGGAAAACTGATAAAAAATGGCTCGGGACAATTAAATCTTTCCGGGTCTGTTTCAAACACATACACAGGTGGAACAACCGTAAATGGTGGAAATTTGGCGTTAGGTTCGCTCACCATGAATACAAGTGGGCTTGGAACAGGAGTGATTTCACTTGAAAATGGAGGCAAAATATCAATGTTTTACAGTAATTCCGATTATAATCAGAAACCTGTATGGAATATTAATGTAACAGGAGGGCAAAGCGGAACATTAGTTGCCTCAGGACGCTGTGTTATCAGTGGAACTCTGACTGGTTCTGGAACATTCAACTACGTTATACCTTATGTACGAGCCGATTGGACTTCAAATTGTTCAACATTCAGCGGTAATTTCAATGTAAGTGCCGATGCAGATGGTGGAACCTTCCGGATTTCTGCCAATACAAATGGATTGCCATTATGCAATGTCAATTTAGCAAATCTTGTTGATATGGGTGCCTATGCATCCACCGGTGCAAGCTCTACCAGTCCATCCACTACAGTAAAAGTAGGATCATTAGCTGGAGTTGTCGGTTCATCATTAAGCGGGGGCAACTGGCAGATTGGAAATAACAATATCGATGCTGTTTTTAATGGAACAATCAATTCCGGTGCAACAATTACCAAAATCGGAACGGGAAACTGGACACTGAGTGGGGCAAATTTATGTTCATCAGCATTTAATGTAAATGGCGGTAAACTGACAGTCACCAATACCACTGGAAGTGCTACAGGAACAAGTACAGTCACCATTAACAACTCCACTACACTTGCTGGAACGGGTATTATTTCGGGTACTGTAATTGTCAATTCAGGAGGAATTGTATCACCGGGAAATGGTTCTTTAGGAACACTTTCTATTGGTTTGAGTATGTTGCTGCAAACCGGATCAAAAACTATTATCAAGGTTAGTGAAGTCTCGAACGATAAAATTGCTATCGCAGGAACAGTTTCACTCAAAGGCACTCTTGAACTTCAAAATACAGGTGCTGCTTATCAGGTTGGTAACACCTACACAATATTCAGTGCAGGAAATATCACCGGACAGTTTGACGCAATATCACCCGTCACACCTGGAATCGGATTGAAGTGGAACATGTCTAAAATAAATCAAGGTATTATATATGTTGATTCTACCATTACTAAGACAGAGGAAATATCAGAGGAAGCTATCAGAATATATCCGAGTATCGTGCATAATTATTGCACTATTACAATTACAAAAGCCATTACAAATGCTAAAATTGATATTATTGATGAAGTTGGTGGTATTGTCTACACAAATAGGATAAGTTTTAATTCGGCAAGCTATAAACTAAATATGAGTAGCTATAAATCAGGATTATACTTGATTAGACTTACAAATAATAATACGTATTATTTATCAAAAGTAATTAAACTATAAGGCATTAATCCGCTAAAGTAATTTATAGCTTAAATAACTGACAATTATATGAATGTCAGTTATTTAAGCTAGATTAATTTCAGAAATCATATTTTACTAATAACCTAATATCCGTTTTCCGATTTCCTGAAATAGTTTCATTTCCACTGCTAAGCAATTCACGATCATCTGAATACACTGTTTGAGCTATTTTGAACCAAAGCGATAGATGTTTATTCAAATCGTACTGTACATTCAGATAATACCTGCTTCCTAATCCGTAATACATTGGAATGGAAAAAGCATAAAGTACATCCCTTTCGTAGGAATAAAACCGATTTTCGTAGTTTTGAGCATCAAAAAATTGAAAGCGGATATCCATTTTCAGCGGAATTCTAGGGAAAGCATAGCTTATATCCTGAGAAGCAATTACCCCATACGTCCAGTTATCACTGGATTGTTTCGACAAATTTACTTCCAACACATTTTTAAAGCTGAAATTCAGGTATGAATACGTCAACTGATACCGCAACGAGCTTTTCTGAAGCGGAACAACCACGGGCATTACAACGCCTGTTGTGGAAAGGTTGGTTTGCTTGTCTTCATATTTGAATCGCCAATACATAGTTAGGTTCCGCTTTGCAGTAAAATCTGCCTGAAATAAATAATCATTTCCAACAGAAGGAGCATCAATACCATATTTTGGCCAAAGAAAGCGATAACTATCTGCATAAGCCGACAGCTTCCATTTACGGAAAGGACGAACTTCTGCCCCAATATATAAGCCTGATTCATTGTTGATTCGTGATGTTTCTGAAAATGACGAAGCGTAAAACGTATCATATTCTGGTGAATAATACCGATGCAAAACTACCAAACTTACTTGTGAAACCGGACTGAAATAGCAACCATTCAATGTGGCTACAGATCCGTTGTCGGTCATGGCTGTTTCGCCAAATAAATTCAACTTATTCCAACGGTAACGATAAAAAACACCTCCTGTAGTTTGTTTTTTTCCTGAAAAATAAAAATAATTATAGACTGATTTATCCGGTATCAAATTGTTATTTAACTCAGTATGAACAGCTGTAAAACCAACCTGCAAATTCATATTGGTATAAGTTACATTCCCACCTACAATTTGCTGATTCACAGAACTTTTCTTGCTAAACTCATCCAATGTGCGGTGATAACCTGTTTTGATAATTGTTGAAAAAGTTCCGTTAACAGTGTCTCCATCAATCATTTTATTGGAATAGAAAGCAGATACATCAAACTTTCCGAGTTTGAGAGTTACGCCTCCACCGCGGAAAAAATTATATTCATCCGTCGAACTATATCTTTTCAACCCAGAGCTTCGAGGCGTTACGTTCAGCACATACGATGATTTTCCCATACCGAATTCAGGGTGCAACACCAGCCCTTGCCCAAAATTTGCCCTAAAATCACCCAAGACTATGGTTCTAAATTTTCCAAAATTATTAAGTTGAGCATGAAATGAATAAAAATCATAACCCTTGTTGGTTGCTCCCCAAAACTGCTCACCTGCATCTTTTTCTCCCGAAAAACCAACCTGAATTCGATCCTTGTAATGAAAACGGTATTTCAAAGAGTTATATAATTCATTCCCGAGATATAGTTTTGAATTAAGGGTGGGAACATTCACATCTTCATTGGGTGTAAACCGATAGCCCTCTTTGGTTTCCAGCCCTTTGTCCAGCCTAAAAAGAAATTCATTCTTTCCATATTTAAGCAAATCATTCCAATATATTTTTCCTTTAGGATTATCGGACTCACCAAGCCTAACAAAAGGCAACATACGTCGAATATCTGTCATATCAAGTCCTTCAACAAGCTGAAGTTCATAAATGGTTTGCATTGCGCCAAATTCATAAATATAAGAAAGAATATTTTCAATCTGAATTTCGGACAAAAACTGTAATTTACCCAGTCCGTCCCCATTGGCTTGATTTAGATTAATCGGATTTTCAGCACAAAACATCAAATCATCGTAAAACGATTCATAATCAATTGTTTCATCACTTTCAGCAGTAAATTTTTCAAAAATGTCAGCAATAATTTGTTCTGTTGTCGACATGGCATCTTGAGCCCTTAATGCATAAGAGCAAAAAAAGATAAAAATGATTGAAACAAAAAGCGTTTTCAATAAAAAATTATTTAAATGAATATCTGATTGCAGCTAATGGTTTTATTCCTAAAAGTGGGTGTACATCACAATTTAAATCAAATCGAAATGAATGAGTAATAAAACCAATTCCCAGACAGGAAACTAAATAATCTGAACAATACATACCAAGTTTTACATTGAATTTTTGTAACATTTGATATTCAAATCCAGTGGCAAATCGGTAATTGCTACTTACTTCTTTATCTATCTGGGTTCTCCACACCAATTCAGGGGAGAAAAAATATTGTGAACCAAAACTAAAAACTGAGGGCAAACGTTTTGTAACAAATTCTGTTTGAATATTCGTCTGAAAAGGATTAAGGACAGTAAATCCGGCAGTAAAAACAGGTGAAAATGCGACCGCTAAACCCACTAGAGGAAAGAAAGCCCCACGATATGAATTTGATGCCGTAAAATAAGCTGAATAATAGTCAAACTGCACTCCCAGAGCAAATTTGTCGGAAAAGTTTCTGGCAAAACCAATACCGGCAATCATCTCGTGATAGAGCGAATAGCCAAAGTGGGAGAATGAAAGCCCTACATTCACAGAATTAGTTGGTAAACTGAATTGAATATTTTTAGTTGAAAGTTCAGAAATCATGTATCTGTTTTCAAACAGCAAACCTAATTCAGGTTTTTCAATGTATCCCAACATGGCCACATTATTAAAGGCAGCCCAATTATGAGTATCCGAAACAGATGTTTGTGCAATTGAAGTGGAAGACGGCAAAGGATTGGATATCTGCGAAAAAATAATAGCTGAAAACAAGCACATTACAAATAGTAACCTTACTTTCCTGACAAAAAGATCCATAAATAGTACAATTCAAATTTAACAGGCCAAAAGTACTAAAAAGTTTTGAGGTTAACAATGTAATGATCTAATTATTTGTATCAAAAATAATTCAAAATAAACATATTTAACTAAATAAAGCATGGAAATAACCGCAATTATGTCAAAATAATTACATATATTTGCAGATATTGTAGCATTATCAATTTTAAAATACTGAAATAATGAAAGATTTTAATGCTTTATTCCAGTTTGTTAAAAATCCACAGACTATTAAAGACGAAAAGGCGCGTCTTAGGTCTCAAATTAAGCATCTAAAACAAGAATTGGATATAGAGAAAAAGCAAAAAGCCTCAGAACTGGTATTCAATAAAATAGAGGAACTTGACTTGTTTAAAAATTCAAAAACCGTGATGATTTACTGGGCTACATCTGGTGAATTGCCAACACAGAGTTTTATAAAAAAATGGGTTGACTCAAAAATTATTATTTTACCGTGCATCAAAAAAGATAAAATTATTCTTAAAAGTTATTCTACAGATGTGAATATGGTTCAAAGGGCATTGGGTATTTGGGAACCAGATTTAAAGGAAGTCTTTGATGGAACAATTGATCTAACAATTGTTCCGGGAGTTGCATTTGACAAGAATAAAAATAGACTCGGACGTGGAGGGGGGTATTATGACAAATTATTTAAACGAAGTAAAACGATAAAAATTGGAGTGGGCTTCGATTGTCAATTTGTACATAAAATTCCGGTAAATATATGGGATAAGCAACTTGACATGATTATAACACCTTCATATACAATAAAATAAATCTCACTATTCTGCGACCAAATCATCAGCCTTTGTCAAAACATTTTCTCCTTTTCGGTAATAATAAATCAATCCGAATGCCTGACATTTCAATAATCTGCTGTATGGTTTTTCGTCTTTAAACTTTCCTTCTATCTGATTCCAAATATCCAGAATAATCTCATCCCCTTTCTGACGAAGACTAACCAACTCTTCCCAGTTTCGTGTGGTTGTATTTTGATGAATTTTCTGAGTGGATTTATATTCTTTAAAAACTTCGTAGTGAACTTTTACCTTAGCGATAGTTGGATTGTAAATCGGTAAACCACCATTTCTCAATCGCTCATTTTCGCCATCAATCACGCACTTTCCCCAATGCAACAAGGCAGCTTCGGTACTTAAATCTGGAACTGTGTGAACATTCGGATCTAGTTGATAAAAAATCTTGTGATCTTTTTTTATGTCACCACGAATAACCGAAAGGTTGAAAACCTGAATAAAATGGGAAATGTAAAGTCGGGCATTATGTACTATTTGTTGGTAGCGTTTATTTGCTGATACCTGACTTTCAAGGGTTTGCTGATATTGTATAAGCTGTTTTTCGAAACCACCCAAGTAAGTTTTGGCCTCATGAATTGTTTTGTATTTAACAACTTGCTCGCCAAAATTTTGCTTGTCGGCTTGTTGGATGGCAGTACGCAAGGCACGTAACCGTGCTTGGTCAGTATTGGGTAGTCGACGATAAGGCATATTAATTTACAATTTACAATTTACAATTTCGGGACTATGTGCCTTAAATTGAAAATTGGTAATTACGAAATTGAAAATTGAATCATGCCCGCAAAGATAAATAAATTAATCGTTTCTTGACATTAATTTTACAGCTAAATTTCTCAACTCCTGCTTTTTAGTGTCGGAAACTCTCACTTTATCAAGGTTTGCGACTGCCTTTGTATAAAATTCAAGCATCTTGTCTTCGCAAATAGTCCTAACTCCCAGCTGATTATAAATATTTGTGACCGAACTTACTTTTTCTTCCGAAAATTCATCTTTTGAAATATTTAACCATTTTTTTAACTCTTCTTTTGTGTCACCGATGGCAAGTTTAAGTGCATGAATCAAAAGGTAGGTTTTTTTGTTGCAAAGTATATCGCCGCCTATTTTCTTTCCAAAGGTAGCTTCATCTCCATAAACGTCCAACAAATCATCCTTCAATTGAAATGCCAGCCCGATATTAATGCCAAAATCATACAAATTCTGAGCATCCTCCTCTCCTGCTCCACCAATCAATGCACCGCATTTGAGCGCACATCCCAATAAAACAGCGGTTTTCAAACGAATCATTTCAAGATATTCATCAGCTTTTACAATGTCACAATTTTCAAAAACCACATCGTATTGCTGACCTTCACAAATTTCAGCTGCAGTTTGTGAAAACAAATCCAAAACCTGTTTCAAACAATGAGCTGGAGTTTTAGCAATCAACTGATAAGCAGCAATTTGCATAACATCACCCGAAAGAATTGCGGTGTTATCATTCCATTTTTTATGTACAGTGGGACGACCTCGACGAACATCAGCCCGATCCATAATATCATCGTGCAACAAGGTGAAATTATGAAAAACTTCAATCCCCAAAGCAGTATTTATAGCGGATTGTACATCATCCTGGTATAGATTAGAAGCCATCAATGTCAAAGCCGGACGGATTCGCTTTCCACCCATACTGAGTACATAATCAATAGGTTCATAAAGTTCACGTGGCTCCTTGTTCCAGTTAAGCTGATCAATTTCCGTGGAAATGTGTTGAGTTATTTCGTCAAATGTTTTCATCATGCAGAAATGTGTCCTAGTATACCCGTCAACTTGTTTACTTAAAGTTCGTTCTCAATGATTTCAGTCATCACATCTTTGATATCCAATCCGGCAGCAGCTACCTGTTGTGGAATAAAGCTGGTGGCCGTCATTCCTGGCGTGGTATTCACTTCCAGCAGATTAATGACATCGCCTTCGGAAATAATATAGTCGATACGAACAATGCCTTTGCAGCCTAAAATGTCATAAATTACCGAAGTAAGTTTTTGAACACGTTCGGTCAATGATGCGCTAATTCTGGCAGGTGTAATTTCTTCAACTTCACCTTTGTATTTTGCATCAAAATCGAAAAATTCTTTTTTTGGAACTACTTCAGTTACCGGCAAAACCTGCAACTTTGTTTTCGTTTTATAAATACCACATGTAATCTCAATTCCTGCCATAAAAGCTTCAATCATCACTTCATTACCTTCAGCAAACGCCTTAGCAATAGCAGGTTGAACTTGCTCTATCGATTTCACTTTAGTTACACCAAAACTGCTGCCACCAACATTAGGTTTCACGAAGCATGGAAACCCTATCTTTTGAGCCACCTCTTCGTCAGAAATTGTCTGCCCTTCACGCAGTACCAAAGACTCAGAAACCTTCACACCAAAGCCTTTCAAATATTGATTACAGGTAAATTTATTGAAAGTAACCGCAGCAGCCAACACCCCGCAGCACGAATATGGTAAGTCGATTAATTCAAAATATCCCTGCAGAATTCCGTTTTCGCCCGGCGTGCCATGAATGGTGATATAGGCGAAATCAAAGTTGATTTTTTCCCCTTCACAGACAAAGCTAAAATCGTTTTTATCAATGGCAATCTTCTCATTTTCAGACCATTCAACCTGCCATGTTTTTCCAACAATGGTTACAACGTAAACATTGTAACGCTCTTTGTCCATAAACGAATACAAACCCGCTGCGCTTTTCAGCGAAACAACTACTTCCGACGAATCTCCACCCGCTACGATGGCAATATTTTTTTTCATAATAAACAACCCCTAGCCCCTAAAGGGGAACTTAATTAGTAAATTTTCTATAAACTTCTATAATTCAATTCAAAACCTCTTATTCCCCTTTAGGGGTTAGGGGTAATCTTATTCCATTGTTTTGGCATAATTCCGCCATTTGTCAATTAACTGCTGCATATCGTCCGGTAATTCGCTTTCAAAATACATCATTTCGCCCGTGCGGGGATGTTCAAAACCAAGCGTTTTGGCATGTAAAGCCTGTCGGGGGCATATTTCGAAACAGTTTTTGACGAATTGCTTGTATTTGGCTGCCGTAGTTCCTTTCAAAATGTCATGACCACCGTATCGCTCATCGTTGAAAAGCGTATGACCAATATACTTCATGTGAACCCGAATCTGGTGCGTACGGCCTGTTTCTAAGCGACATTCTACCAACGTGACGTATGCCATTCGTTCAATGACTTTATAGTGCGTTACAGCATGTTTGGCAGTGGGATTTTCTCCTTCGGGAAAAACAGTAAACAACATGCGGTCGCGTGGATCGCGAGCCAAATCACCAATAATCGTTCCCTCATCTTCTTTAACTCTTCCCCAAACCAATGCCTGATAACGCCTTTGCGTTGTTTTATCGAAAAATTGCTTACCAAGCAGCGTTTTAGCTTCCGGTGTTTTGGCAATCAAAATTAGTCCTGAAGTATCTTTGTCAATGCGGTGAACCAGCCCGATGCGCGAATCATTAGCATCAAAACCCGGATTATCCTTCATGTGCCAGGCAATAGCATTCAGCAATGTTCCGTCGAAATTTCCAAAACCGGGATGTACCACTAAATCAGGCTGTTTATTCACCAGCATTATATCATCGTCCTCATATACAATATCGAGTGGAATATCCTGTGGAATAATTTCAAATTCATTGGGAGGATAAGCCAGCACAATGCTAATCACATCGTTAGGTTTGGCTTTGTAGTTGGATTTCACAGGTTTACTGTTTGCCAAAATATTACCGGCATCCGCTGCATCCTGAATTCGGTTGCGCGAGGTATTTGACATGCAGTTGACCAGATATTTATCCACACGGGTAATGGCCTGACCTTTGTCGACCACAAACCGGAAATGCTCGTAAAGCTCCCGCTTCCCTCCTACTTCATCCAAGTCATCTTCTTCTATTTCTTCAAAAAACTCTTCTGCCACAATTTGCTGATTTATTGAATATTAGAAAAACTGCTCTTCGGTTTGATCTTTTTTCTCTTCTTCAAACACTTCGTTCAGACGTGCTTTATCTGTAGTAAGGAAAAGTTCTATTTTTGTTCCTGCAGGCGATGCTGAACCTGCAGCCGGCTTCTGTCTGTAAATAAAGTATTTATTTTCATTACCAGATGGTGGAACATCGTAATCAACTGCACCCTGAATAAAATATGCTTCTGTAATTTTCTGAGTTGCTTCTTCAAGGCCTAAACCTTTTAATGCAGGCACTTTAGCATCTGAATTTCCATCACCGTTACCAACAACTAACACTACGGCACTTCCTTCTGCAACACGTGTTCCGGCAAAAATACTACGACCATTCAATTTAACTTCAATTACCAGGTCTTTAAATTGGGATGGGGCATATTCCACGTTGGCAATGCTCAAACCAACGGACTGAAGCAGTGCATCGGCTTGACGGTAAGAAACATCGCTAAGTTCCGGCAGTGAAACCTGACGAACTTTATGGGAATTGATAATAATATAAACCGCCCGGTTACTTTTGACAGTAGAATTTGGAGCAGGAATTTGTTCTATAATTGTTCCTTGCCGTTTGTTCCGCACGTAAACAGAGTCTACAACCTGGGCATACAATCCTTTTTTTGCCAGAATCTGCTGGGCTTCTTCCACGTATGTTCCGCGTAAATCCGGAATCACCTGCACTTCGCCATGATGGGTATAAAAATCAACCGCGATGAGTGCACCCCAGGCTAATGCCACAATAATGGCAGCGGCAATAAGCATGTTTTTAAGTACAAATCCGCCAATGGTTTCTTTCCAAAATTTCTTTAATTCCATTCCTTTGTGTAAAGTTAGAAAGTTGAAAGTAAAAAGTTTCTCGCAAAATTACTGAATTTATTGTTTCGCAGAGGTATAAAAACAAAAAAAGTAAAAACTTACCTTGAAGTCTTTACTTTCCTTATGCTGTTTTGACAGATTGATTAGTGTTTGTGACGTGCTTCATCTGCAACTGTAAGTTTAGCTCTGCCTTTCGCACGACGTGATGCTAATACTCTACGGCCGTTGGCTGTTGCCATTCTTTCACGGAATCCGTGTTTGTTTTTTCTTTTTCTTTGCGAAGGTTGGAATGTCCTTTTCATTGCTTATAGTGTTTTTGCGTTATTATTCTACGTTTGCGAATTGGGACTGCAAAAATAGATGTTTTTTTTGAATCTGCAAACTGTTGATAACTTTTTTATTTATAAAACATGAGAAAATGAGAAAATTACAACTTTCTATAGTGACATTTTTCTTAGACAATGTTCTTTCAAACTTATATTTACAGCATTTATAATATCAACCCAGCACCTAACTTCAATTCAACGTACTTAAATGCGACAGAAGTAACCCCTATTGAAAATCCAAATGGTTTTAAACCAATTATCACTCCGGCATTGGTTTCAATTCCTGTGGCATCAATATTATAGGTTATTGTCCCTTTTTTTTGAGTAATTAATGTACTTACATCTGGTGTATAGTTAACAAAATCTGTTTCATTTGTAAAGTGTATTGTATAATTCTTATAATAACCCCAACCCGCACCTGCATGGAAGGTGATTGGAATTGCAATTGGAATATCCAATGTTGTAGTCGGTTTTATATGAAATACTATAGGTTTAATGTTGAACAAACATCCACCTAATAATCCCATTCTACCACTACAAACTTTATATATGCCTGATCCACTTCCTGCATTTCCAAGATAATTATCAATTGCTGGTTTGTAACTAATATACATACCTATTTTTTTAGCAATTCCAATTTTATAATCATAACCAAATTCAAAATACTTAAAATCACCTACAACCCCAGGATTTGTTATCCCACCAAATAGATAAATATCGTATCGTTTTAGGAATTTTGATAACTTTGTTGAATCAGCAATTTGTGGTTTATCCACAACTAATGATTCAATAGTTAAATCATAAGTTGTTTCCCTACCTTTCTCCTGAATATTGATGGATTTTTCAGTCTTTTTTCCATCCTTTTGTATTCTAATATCATGATTTCCATAGGTCAAATTCAGTTGTTGAGGAGTTTTTCCTACAAGTAGGTTATCTACATATAAATCAACATCCTGTGGATTGGAAGTAACGATTACAGTCCGTGCTTTTTGAAGTATGGTATTGAATTCTGTGTTTTTTCCTTCGGTTATGTTTATGGTATCGGTTTTAGTTGCATATCCGGTTTTCTGAAGTTGTACTGTATGTTTTCCTATCAGCAGCTTTTCTATCGTGCTTGGTGTAGTTTGGTAGGTTGCACTGTCTATCCTGATTTTTGCTCCAGCAGGTGTAGAGATTACATCTAATGCTCCATAAATGGGTGTTGGTTGCAATGTAAAACTGCGTTTATCTCCATCAGCTACTTCTATGTCTTGTTTGGCTGTTCTATACCTTTCGAGCTTTGCCTCCAAGGTATAAACTCCCGGAATCAGTCGTCCATGCCAAGCACTTGTATCTTTTAGTTGATTGTTGATGTAAATGGTGGCATTGGCTTTGGTAACAATACTTACTTCAGCAAAATTTGATTCCATCACGATACTCAGGGGCGTGGTTTGCCCTTCTGCCACCATTATTTTTTTGGTAACCGGTTGATACATTTCTTTTACCACTTGCACATTATGTTCACCAGCGGTTAATGGCTCGGTTTTACAGGGTGTTGTTTTTAATTGTACTCTACCATCTACTATCACCTTGGCTCCTTGTTCGGGTTCGGTAGTCACGCTAATATCACCAAAAGCCGGTTTTAGCTTCACATTTAGCTCGTTTTTAACGTCGGTCATATGAATTATGCCAATTTCGGGGTGATACAATGGAGATTCCACGCGGTAAGTATATTTTCCGGGCTTGAGTTTAGTTTGATACATTCCATTTTTCATAAATTGTCCATCCATATATACCATGGCATCTTCCGGCTCGGTATTTATTATTAACCATTGACTTGCAATTTCTTCTTCCACCGAAGTAATCACTTTTCCACTTATTAATACCATTTCGTACACAGTTGCTTTTTCGATAGGTATAGGGTACATATAATCGCGCAATATGCCCAATTTGTCGTGTTTAATGGTTAGGTGTTTTGCACCGTAAGGCAAATAGAGCCAATATTCTCCATTTTTCCATTCCGATTTTATAATTCCTAATCCATCGGGCTCCCAAATAAAACCGTTTTGAGTGGTAACTACCTTAATAATAGCACACACATCGCCGTTTTGGTCTATTTTTTTTGCATACACCCGTGCATCAAGGTCAGTCTCTAACTTTCGAAAAGATTTAACGGCAATTTCTCCAAAAAGACCAGCAGTAACAGTCAATAACAGGAATATAGTTGTGAGTGTTTTCATAGAATCTTATAAATTTAGATATTTTTCTATTTAAAAAGACAAATATAATTGTTTTTTGATTAATTACAAACGATTTTTCATGTCAATCCTAAACTGTAACTCTTTGCCATCACGTAAAATAACTAATTCAAGTGGTCTGTTAGTAGATGTTTCAAACAAATATTTTATTTCATTTATTTTAAATTGAAAGGTGGTCTGCCCATTTATTTCTTTAATCTGATCGCCGGCTTTAACTCCGGCTTTGGCTGCGGGTGAATTTTCCCAAACAGTAAGCACTTCTGTAACAGGCAAAAACTCCGAAATCTGGACAATTTCAATTCCTGCCACATTGTAGGTGTATTTGTTGTTGAAAGTATGGTTTGGCTTAAAATACAGTTTCTTGTTGTTGTAATCGAAAATCAGATTAAATCTGCTCAGCAAAAGACTTCCAATAGTTCCATCTCGTTTTGAATTGGTCATAATTTGTGAAACAGAAGCCGAATCGGGAAACGAAACAATAGGTTTGGTAAGAGTGAAACTGCCAAAATTTATTTCGGGAATTCGACCATATTTTCCGGATATTATTCCATTCAACCCCTCTCCTATCGTTCCCTGTATCCATTTTGTTGGTAGTTTCACATTTGATGTATCAGCAGCATGAAACCAGGCATTTAGCTCAGCACCGGTATCAATCAGCATTTTAACCTGTCGGCGTGTACTGTCAGAATTTAAAACATTGAGGTTAATAAACAGCTTTTGAGCTTCAATTTTTATCGGAAGTACTTCGTAACCTTTAGGTGTGTCGAAAAGTGTTGGTTCAAAAAACCGGACACGCTTGTTGCTATAGTCAATCTCGATAGTATAATCCTGTAAAAAATCAGCTCCAAGCAAGCCGTTTATTTTTGTTCCGGTGTGTTTCGATAGGTTGAAAACATTATCCTGAAGCACATAAACGGTTTTATAATCCATTTTCAAGCGTCCAACATTAATCACGTTATAATTGCTAATATACGCATCAAGGTGATTGCCACCACCCAAACCCATCAGGTCTTTCACATCGGAGTAATTAAGTGTGATATGGTCGCCTGTCTGAAGTTCGGTAATTATAGTATTTCTCACGCCTGTGTCGAGTATCAGATTAAGTGGCGAAGAATCATTAATACGCACTGTGACAACCACATACCCTCCCACCATTTCGAACGGAACAGATTCCAAGCGGCGGGGCTTGATAATGGCTGAAACATTGGAATAAATGAATAAAAAAAAGAAAAGAACCCCTAACCCCTGAAGGGGAACAAAATTACTTTTATTATTACTATTTTTCATAATCAATTCATTTAGAATATAGTATGCTTAACTCCCCTTTAGGGGTTGGGGTTGTTAAACCAGTC
Organism: uncultured Bacteroidales bacterium; assembly: GCA_903830915.1. Taxonomy (GTDB): domain Bacteria; phylum Bacteroidota; class Bacteroidia; order Bacteroidales; family Paludibacteraceae; genus Paludibacter. The sequence continues at coordinate 4,587 of CAIKVR010000312.1, read as the reverse complement.
GATGGCATCTTTTAATGCTTTTTCGAGGCTTGTGGGTTTCATTCCAAGTTCCTTTTTTGCTTTGGTATTTGTATAGTGTTCTTGTATTATTAACTGGTTGAGATTCATACTGCAAATTTCGGTTTTTACTCCGAACTTTCGAATCAGGTCTCCGGTTTTTCCAAGCGCTTCGAGAAAAAAATCAGGAATACGGATAATAAGCTGTTTATAATTTCCTATTCTTTTCTGCCTGATGTAAAACTCAGCGAACGACAGATTCTCCCCTGAAACAAGATACCTCTCCCCGCTCCTACCCTGCGACAGCGCATTACAAACTACATTAGCCACATCAGTCACCGGTACAAAGTTTTTTCCGCCCCGGGGAATAAACAGAATCAGCTTTCGATAAGCTCTTAATATTAATTTTCCAGAACTGGGTTTCGGATCGAAAGCGCCAATCATAAATGTGGGATTGATAATGACGATGTGTATAGCAGATTCCTTGGCAGCATCTTTGAAAATTTGCTCTGCTTCAAACTTACTTTGCGCGTAATATGATTTTGAAAATGGAAAACAAACAGGAAAAGTCTCATCGGCCAACTGATTCGGTTCTCCAAAACCAACTGTATTGGCAGTGCTTACAAATACAATTTTATGTATGTTCAGTTCAGTTGCAACCCTCACCATCAATGTTGCTCCAAAAGTATTAATGTTCTGATAATCTTCGTAATGAATCAGGTTATGGGTAGTAATTGCAGCAGTGTGTATTATAGCATCACAACCTAATGACGCTGATTTAAGCTGTTCATAATCAGTGAAATTTCCAATATGAACTTCTACTTTATTGAGGTCGAAATATATGTTTCGTTTACTCCGAATAATAACCGAAACCTTGTGTTTTTGCCTGAGTAATTCAAAAACGATATGATGCCCCAATAAGCCATTTGCACCGGTAACCAACACTTTCATTCTGTAAAGATTAGAATCACAAATTACAAAAGTAGCAAATCTTTATTTAAATTCTGTATTCAAAATTATGAATGTATTTAATAATCAGTATATTTGCAACCTATAACTTCAAATAACAATGAAAACTAAAGTAGTATTAATTACCGGAGCAAGTGCAGGTATTGGTCTTTCCGCTGCCGAACAGCTTATGAATAAGGGTGTTAAGGTTTATGCTGCATCGCGTCGTGGTGGCGTTAATAAAAAAGCACCAAGCGGTGAAGGTGAGATTGTTCATGTGATAATGGACGTGAATAATGAAGAGGAAATTACAATTGTGGTTGCACAAATTGTCAAAGAAAACGGTCAGTTGGATGCAGTGGTAAGTAATGCCGGAAACGGTATTGCGGGTTCTATTGAAGATACTTCGTCGGAAGAAGTGAAATATCAGTTTGAAACTAATTTCTTTGGGGCTGTTAAGGTTATACAAGCTTGTATTCCTGTTTTCAGAAAGCAGGGATATGGTAAAATAATTGCTACTTCGTCGGTAGCGGCACTTGTACCAATTCCATTTCAGGCATTTTATTCTGCTGGAAAATCGGCATTACTAGTATTTATGCAGGCACTGGCAATTGAACTGAAACCTTATGGAATTCAATGTTGTTCAATTCTTCCGGGCGACACAAAAACTGATTTTACTGCAGCCAGAAAATATACAATTGCTTCTCAATCCAGCGATTCGGCCTACAGTGCAAAAATGAAAAAGTCGGTAGGTAAAATGGAAAAAGACGAGCAAAATGGCGTAGATGCAAGCAAAGTTGCCCTGAAAATTGTGAATCAGATTTTCAAAAAGAAAATGAAAGTTTCAGTCGTTCCGGGTATAGATTATAAACTTATATGCTTTTTGTTCAATCGTCTTCCCGCTGGTTTACGCTTATGGGTGGTAGGATTACTTTATGGATAAATAATTAAAACTTAAATTAGATATAAATGAAATGTTTGGTCACTGGTGCCAGCGGGTTTTTAGGAACTAATCTGGTTCACGAACTGGTTAAAGCCGGTTGGGAAGTAAAAGTAATTGTTCGCAAAAACTCGAACACAAAATATATCAGTTCGTTGCCGGTGAAAATAATCACGGGCGATATCACTGTTCAGGCTGATTTGGATGCTGCTTGTACCGACTGCGACTACGTATTTCATGTGGCAGGTGACACTTCATTCTGGAAGAAAAATTTTGAAAAACAAAGGGTTGTCAATGCCGAAGTTCCTTCGATGGTAGCCGAAGCTTGTTTGAAAAATAAGGTAAAACGCCTGATTCACACCAGTACGGTGGATATTTTCGGTTGTAACCCTAACGGAGTAGCCGACGAAACCTGGACGGATTATAATTTTGCCAACACCGGCTATAATTATTCCGACACCAAGCGTGAAGGCGAAAAACGCGTGTTGGAATACAATAAAAAAGGTCTTGAAGTGGTGGTGGTTTATCCCGGAAGCATGATTGGTCCTTATGACTTTACTTTGCAATACGGACGGTTGTTTTTCGAACTGCGTGACGGCAAAGTTCCCGGTTGTCCGGCTGGTGGAGCCAGTTTCTGCCACGTAACCGAAGTAGCCAAAGCAGAAATTGCTGCAGCTTTGAAAGGAGTTCCGGGTGAAGGATATATTTGCGCCGGAGAAAATATGAGCTATAAAGCCTTATTTGATTTAATTGCCGGAAAGTTCAATAAAAAAGCACCGGGGATGATATTGGGTCGTGGGTTATTTGTGCTATACGGTCGTGTGATGCAGTTCATTTCCAACTTTACCGGACAAGCTCCCGAAATGGATCCCGGAAATGCCCGTTATATGTCGATAAATGCCTGGTACGATAGTTCAAAAGCCATTAAAGAACTGGATTATAAACTTGTATCGGTTCAGCAAATGATTGACGATGCCTACGATTGGTACAAAGCAAACGGATATTTTGAAACAAAGTAACTGACTAAACAGTTTAAACTATAAAAAACCGAAAAGTAATTGACATTCAATCCTTTTCGGTTTTTTTATTTACTGCTTGCCGCTTACCGTTTACAGTTGCTTTAAAACTTGTTGATAACTGTTGAAATCTACCTGAAAGAAATATTGAAAATAAACTTGCAGATTTAAAAAACTCATCCTCTTATCGATTGTTTTAATACCACCAAATTAGTTAGCGGTTTTTTTATAGTTTTTTTTTAACCGGTTTTTTGAAGTTTTCAGCATTCCTGTTGACAAAAACTTTCTAACTTTGCAGTTACTAACAGGATGTTGATAAAGTATGTATTTTTCTGTTATTCAGCTAAAAGTGTTTCAGTTTTTTGTTGAAAGCTTTAGCTGAATTTTTAATAACGAAATATGCAAGCTTTTCAAAAAATACTTTTCAACCTTATCAACACCCTATTATTATCTTCATAAGTTTTTTTGAAAAAATAAAAAGAATAATATTATAATGTTTTGTTTGAAAACTCGTCCCTTAACCCCTAAAGGGGAAAAATAAAGAAATGAATAAAAAAAATATACAAAATGAAACTAACTCCAATTCCCCTTTAGGGGTTAGGGGTAATCTTATATCGGAAATCAACCGACTCAAAATAGAAAAGAACGCTGTGATTATGGCTCATTACTACCAGATGGGCGATATACAGGACATTGCCGATGTGATTGGCGACAGTCTGGCACTAGCTCAGAAAGCTGCCAAAACCGATGCCGACATTATTGTACTTTGCGGTGTACATTTTATGGGCGAAACAGCCAAAATTCTTTCTCCCACCAAAAAAGTACTCGTTCCCGATTTGAATGCCGGTTGTTCGTTGGCCGACAGCTGTCCTGCCGACGCGTTTGAGGCATTTATTAAGGCTCACCCTGATCATAAGGTTATTTCGTACGTAAATACCACAGCGGCTGTAAAAGCACTTACTGACGTGGTGGTTACTTCTACCAATGCCAAGAAAATTGTGGATCAATTCCCTAACGATGCCAAATTAATTTTTGGACCAGATCGGAATTTGGGAAATTATATCAACAGCGTAACCGGACGCTCCATGTTATTATGGGACGGAGCATGCCATGTTCACGAGCAATTCTCTGTTGAAAAGTTGGTGAAACTTAAATCCGAACATCCCGATTCACTCATTTTGGCTCACCCCGAATGTAAACGTCCCTTACTGCTCATGGCCGATTTTATTGGCAGTACACAGGCGTTGTTGAATTACGCCACTGAATCAACTGCTACTTCATTTTTAGTAGCTACCGAAAGCGGAATTCTTCACGAAATGCAGAAGCACAACCCGCAAAAAGAGTTTATTCCCGTACCGCCCAACGACAGCACCTGTGCCTGCAACGAATGTAACTTTATGCGCCTGAATACCCTCGTAAAGCTCTATAATTGCCTGTTAACCGAAACTCCCGAAATATTTGTGGATGAAGAAATAAGAAAAAATGCCGTAAAACCTATATTGAAGATGTTGGAAATGAGTTAAATATGAACTCCTCCTGCATTAAACAGAATAAATTGAAGTGAATTATTCAATAGTTCGTTTTTGAAAGTAAAATTGCTAAGTTACTGTTAAAAGTAATAGGTTTAAATGAAATTATTCATATAAACCTATTTTTTATAGGTGTATAACCATAATAAAAATATTT
>CAIKVR010000311.1 GCA_903830915.1 uncultured Bacteroidales bacterium | reverse complement strand
TTGCGAAATTTTAGTATCCTAAAAACTAACCTGATTTTGACGCCATAGAAATGAAACTATACTACCTGATTTTTGCAATGGCACTTCTGATATCAATACTGATAATTCCATGTAGCATTGCTGCAGTTTTAACAGTTCCATTATCAGTGAATCTGAATCTATACGAAAAATCAACCCTGAACCCAACTGTCTCAACAAGTGTTTTAGATTCTTCAATGGGTGAAATTAAACCTGGATTGATAAGGAATACTCCTGCAATTTTCCCCGGTTCCAGTGTACCAAAAGTTCCAATAGTACCTATCAATAAACAACTGGAAAATACGGATAGTTGTTTTAAGGAATGTAAACAAGATTCATATTATAATTCTAGTTTTCCGGCACAAACCCATTGTGTATTGAATTGTGCCCTTGAAAACGAAGATTATCAGAATTATATCTGTAATGATTGTAAAGGACTTTGTGAAGGACTTAGGCCAGATGTGAAACCAGGATGTATCAAAACTTGTGAAGATTATGATGTCAATTGCCATGACCCCACAAAAGAATGCACTGCATGCATGGTGCAATGTGTAAAAACAGAGATGCTCCTTGGTGCTGCCGGCTCAGATACAGGAAACTGTCTTAAAAAATGTGAAAAATCATTATGCGGTCATTCGACATGCTTTCAATGTAAATTTGAAAAACCATATGCTTATCAAAATACTACATTCGTTAATAAATGGAATAAGTATTGCGAAGCGATGTTCTCTGATTGTAAGCCCCTCAGCCAGGACTGCGATAAATGTATGTCACTTTGCAAAGACTTTAATGTTGCAGATAAACAGATGAATTGCTTAGAAAATTGTGGAGCAACTAAAAATTGTCGAACAAAAAATAATGAATCATGCCAGTACTGTCTGAAAAATTGTGAGGGTTTCTTACCTGATGTGAATTTAAACTGCATAACAGATTGTGGTGCAATTAAGTTAAATTGTGAACCTGCTGATCCAAAAAAGTGTGATCAATGCTGGAGTAAATGTAAATGGAATCCGGATATTCAAGCACAGACTTCATGTATTAATGAATGCCAGGGAATGGAAATCTGTAAAAATTCTAATTGTAATGATTGTCAGGACCGGGCAGCAGGATTATCGCCAAGTGTATATAATTACTGGATTGAAAAGTGTCGTTCAGATTACAATGATTGTAGTTCCTCGAAACCTGCTAATTGTGATAAATGCTGGTCAGATTGTACCACACAATATGCAACTAAATCTGATATAAATGCGTTAAATTCTTGTATTGATACGTGCCAGAAAACTGATAACTGTGTTGATTCAACATGTGGACAATGTCAGTTGAGGACCAATAATGCAATCTCAAATAAAAAACTACCGCAAGAATGGAAAAATACCATGGAGACGAAGTGTATCTCATGGTATCCTGGTTGCATAGCTGATGGATCTTACTGTAATAACTGTTACTCGGATTGTAATGGAGATTATGACTGTATGATTAAACAATGCAAGGACTGTGTTCCTGGCCTGGAAGAAAACAATTGTATCGGATGTGAAGAGTTTTGTTCAAATCGAATTAAACCCTGGGATTGTGAGTTGAAGTATTGTGAAAAGCGAATGGACGAAAATAACTGTCCTATACGTGACTGTAGTCAATGTAGAAATAAATGTTCCTTTCTCACTGACCCGGAACAAAAGTCAATTTGCGATGTACTTTGTCTCTTGAATAAGGATAATAAATGCAATTCTGATTGTGACAAATGCTGGAATGAGTGTTCCCATATTACTGATATAACGAACCGCCTGACGTGCGAATTCGAGTGTGAACATTCTGAATCTGTTGGTTGTGAAAAGTCATATTCAAGTGAATCATGCCTGGAACGCTGTAAAGAATTCAGCATTAACCAGGGTGAGATATATCAATGTTATGCAAATTGTGGTGGTACACCTTATTCTTTCTCTCTGAATTCCACACCAATGAAGCTTACCCCTACTCTTCCGGTTACTCCAATCGTAACTCTTACAAGCAATGGAAGGGAAACCGGCATTTTTACCTTGGGTGCTGGAACTACTCGCATGGCCTCATGGTCCCCTGCTGAAACTCGTTTTTATACCGGAACAACCGTTTCCTGGCCGATGGTATCAATTCCAACAAATCAGGCATCAAACCCGGGTAATGTTCGTGCTGCTACTGGGGCAGGTAACCCGTTGACTGTCGGGCCCTTGTTCTACTCAAATGATAGTAATGCGAATGTTACCCGAAATATAACTGGGAAAATCAATTCCAGTAATAATTTTAAATAATTTCGGTATCTGAAAAGAAAAATTCCAGTTGGGTTATACTGTTACAATGGCTATTAATAATCTTTCCCTCCAACATGAACTTGGACGTTCAGATGATTCAAGATATGACCATCGCTTGCACGGTGTCCTTTTTGTCGCAAACGGTCAGGATTGTTATGAGGTTGCTAAAATATTAGGACATTCTCCTACAACAATCGAAAATTGGGTACATTTCCTATGAAAAACAATGTGCGTTTAAAAAAATTAAATTATATTGGGGTCGGGTTTCCTTAAATACACATTTGCATCAACCAATACTTTGAGGAGTTCTTCAAGTGATATTTCACTTGGAATTCTCAAATTAATTAGA
>CAIKVR010000310.1 GCA_903830915.1 uncultured Bacteroidales bacterium | reverse complement strand
CCAAAATACAATTCATTTAACCAATCAGATTTAATATTATTTATTTTAATATTAAATCTAACTTATATATCAATTATTCATATTGAAACCAGTCCGTAAGAGTGAAACTTATTAACTGTGGCGACATAGGAATAATTAAAGTTGATACATTCTACAAAAAGTATCCCAACGCCCCCGAAATTATTGGAAATTGGCCTTAATTAGTACAATTAGCTATTTCCATCAATTTTTATATCCCTGATCATTAGCTGAATCGAAGTATTGCCATTAAATGAGTTTTCTTCTATTGTATAGCATATATCTAGCGGATTCAACGCTTTCAGGTGGTCATTGTACTCAAACATGCGGAAGGCGATGCCATTCATCACGTTTTCCGAACTTGAATCGATTAGTTCCAATTTCAGGTGTTCCTGCTCTTTCCCTACCAATCGGCTTGTCCCAAAATCGAATACTTTTTTCGAGGCAAACATTGGTTTCATATTTCCGGGACCAAACGGACCGAACTGCTTCAGAACACGAAAGAATTTTGGTGTTATATCTTTGAATTCCAGCACAGAATCTATATCAATCTGCGGATAAGTTTGTTCTTCCAGTATATTCTCAAAAACAAATTTCTCAAAACGGTCTGTAAATTCCAACACATTCTCCTCTTTCATGGTAAGTCCGGCAGCGTACATGTGTCCACCAAAGTTTTCAAGCAAATCGCGGCAGGAATCAATGGCTTTGTAAATATCAAAGCCCGGAACCGAGCGTGCCGAACCGGAAGCAAAACCATTGGAATTTGCCAAAACAATACTTGGTTTGTAATACTCTTCGGATAAGCGTGAGGCCACAATCCCTATTACACCTTTATGCCAGTCGGGTTTATGCACAACAATCGATCGGCGACCTTTATAACGGCCATCCGCTGCAATGAGCGCAATAGCTTCGTCGGTTATGTTTTTGTCCAGATCTTTGCGGTCATTATTATATTCGTTAATCATGCCACTTTTCATTTTGGCAAAATCATGATCGCTCGACACAAGTAGTTCTACAGCTTCCGAAGCTAGTTTCATCCGACCTGAAGCATTGATACGTGGACCGATTTTGAAAACAATATCGCTGATTGTAATTTCTTTGTCTCCCAGTCCGCACACATCCAGAATCCCTTTTAAACCAACACTCGGATTGCTGTTGATTTGTTTCAGACCATAAAAAGCCAGAATTCGGTTTTCGCCGGTTATTGGCACAATATCCGAAGCAATGCTCAGTGCTAGTAAATCGAGCAGCGGGGTAAGTTTCGTAAACTCAATATCGTTGGTAATGGCAAATGCCTGCATGAGCTTAAAACCAACTCCGCAGCCCGAAAGATGTTTGTAAGGATAGGTACAATCGTCACGTTTTGGATCAAGAACTGCAACTGCAGGTGGCAATACGGCATCCGGAGTGTGGTGGTCGCAAATAACAAAATCAACTCCTTTTGTCAGAGCATATTTTACTTTCTCCACAGCTTTTATACCGCAATCCAGCGCAATAACCAATTTAAAATCATTGGCAGCTGCAAAGTCAATTCCCTGAATGGAAATACCATAACCTTCATTATAACGGTCGGGAATGTAGAAATCTACGTTTGTATAAAACTGTTTCAGAAATTTGTAAACCAACGAAACAGAGGTTGTTCCATCGACATCATAATCGCCGTAAACCAAAATTTTCTCGTTCAACTGCATGGCTTTGGTTAGCCTGTTGACGGCATTCTGCATATCGGCCATCAGAAAAGGGTCGTGCAAATCGTTTAAATCGGGACGGAAAAACCGACGGGCATCCTCGAATGTCAGGATATCCCGTTGAATCAACAATTGGGAGAGTATGGGACTTATGCTAAGCTCTTCTGCAAGTTTGTTTTGTGTTTCTTTTTGTTGTTCGGTTAATGTTCTGTAAATCCAGGTATTTATCATTGTATTTATTATTTTTCAAAGAGGTTTCAGAGAGTCTCAACTTTCTGAAATAAGAACAAAACACTATTATTCAACTGCTTAAAATTCAAACTTTAAGGACGAAAAGTGCATTGTTCAATGCTGTAAAAGTAGCGAAAAAGTTTTAATTCCGCAACTAAAAAGCTTAACTAGAGCTAACAGGATTTGCGTTGAATTAGAATTAAAAATTTAGTATTAATTTATGTTGAACATTTATTCAAATCTTAAGAAATAAAAAACAAATAATTACGTTTAATAAATTTAGGTACAATAGCATTGGGAATGTTGATTTGACATTAAAAATAATCATGCATGAAGAAATTAAAAAGGTAGTTGATGTACTTCGCTCGGGTGGTGTGATTCTTTACCCCACAGACACGGTTTGGGGATTAGGTTGTGATGCCACAAACCCAGAAGCAGTTAAACGTATCTTTGAAATAAAGAAACGGGCTGATGCAAAAGCTATGCTGGTATTGGTTGATAGTGCTGCCCGTATTCAGTCTTACGTGGACGAAGTACCTGAGATGGGGTGGGACTTGGTAGAACTGAGTGAAAAACCATTGACTATCATTTATCCCAATGCCAAAAACCTGGCTCCCAACCTGATTGCCGAAGACAAATCGATAGGAATAAGAGTTAGTCACGAGGCATTTTCAAAAACATTGTGTGAAAAATTCCGGAAACCAATTGTTTCAACTTCGGCTAATGTGAGCGGTGAACCCACTCCGGATAACTTTAATCAGATTTCCAACGAAATCAAAGCTGCAGTAGATTATGTGGTCGATTTCAGGCAAAAGGAAACTATTATACCCAAACCGTCGTCTATAATTAAACTCGGGAAAGGAAATTTAATTCAGATTATCAGAGAATAATAGAAGCCAATGAATAAAAATTTACTTGTTAAAAAATATATACTTTACGATATGCTAGCTGCACTTATAGTGTGGATAGCCTTTGTGATATTCCGCAAAACAATCAACGATATTCATATTCTGGATGGTATTCATGTACTGATTCCTAATTATGACTATATAACCAGCCTTATACTTTTCCCATTCTATTGCATTTTTATCCATTCACTTTCAGGTATTTATCTCAATACGCATAAAAAAACCCGCGGTAGTCTTATTTTGGCTACGCTCGTTTCATCAGCTTTTATCTCGCTATCTGTGTTCTTAGTATTAAAACTGGGTGACGCTGTTGTTTCTTACGAGTATTTCTACTTTTCATTATTGGTTCTATTCAGCTTACTTTTCATTTTTACTTTTACATTTCGTAATATTATCTTTTCTCAGATTCAAAAAAACTACAAAACAAAGAAATGGACTATAAATACAATTATAATCGGTAATGGGAATAATGCTCATAAAATTGCAAGCGATTTGGAAAATCACGCCCCGCAAAATTCAATAATTGGTTTTGTTACAACCGATAAAAAAATCAGCGTTCCTGCAGATAAAGTACTTGGGAATATGATACAGATTGCCAGCATTATTGAAAAAAATGATATTCACGAAACGATTGTGGCATTAGATAATGAAGAAGATGAAACACAACTGTTCAAAATTATCAACTTACTTTATAAGTTTGATGTCGATATTCAGTTTACTCCGAGACTTTATGAAATTCTTATTGGTAGTGCCAAAATTACTAAACTGGGAATAAGCCCATTGGTAAGCATTACCAAATCATCGATGCCTGACTGGCAAGCCAGCATAAAAAGGTTTTTAGACATTGTAATTTCATTCATTTCACTCATACTTGTTTCTCCTTTTTTGATTTATTTCAGCATCAAAATTAAAGGTGATTCAAAAGGACCTGTTTTTTACAGACAAGAACGTATCGGAAGGTATGGCAGACCATTTAAGATTCTTAAATTCAGAACCATGTATTTGGGTTCAGAAAACGGGATACCAAAACTAAGCAGCTCAGAAGACGAGCGCATAACTCCAGTGGGACGTATGCTTCGAAAATACAGGATTGATGAAATTCCTCAATTTTGGAATATTCTGAGAGGTGATATGAGTCTTGTAGGGCCGCGCCCGGAGCGTCGCTACTATATCAACAAAATCATGGACGAAGCTCCATATTATTGCCTGCTCTACAAAATTCGACCGGGGTTGACTTCGTGGGGACCTATCAAAATAGGCTATTCTGATACAGTGGAAAAAATGATTGAACGCCTGAATTATGATATTATCTATATGGAAAATATGACGCTCGCTACCGATGTAAAAATCCTGATGTACACCTTTGAAATTATTTTTAAAGGGAAAGGGGTTTAAACAGAAAACGGTGAGCAATGCTCACCGTTTTCTGTTTAAATATTAATCAAAGTTCTCCCTAAATTAGTACTCCCAAAGGTCTTCTTCAAAATTCAACAGTTCAGTTTCAATCCGGTTTTGCTCTTTGTGAATCCTGTCATAAGTAAGCTCAGATTCCAATAACATCCTGTTAAACATATTGCTGTCACCAAGCAGGTAGCTTCCGTACAATTTTTGAGCAAAAAATTCATCAAAAGTTAGACGTGCTGTTTCATTCCCGTTCGGAATTACGTATTGTCTGGCTAAATACGGGCGTAAATCATCAAATGCAAACCAACAGAGAACGGATTCCTGAAAGAATTTCATTGGATTTTTGGATTGAGAATTGTCCGGATGTAATGAATAAATTGGTGCAATAGCCATAATTTTTGAGTACATCCGTGAAGTATGTTTGTCAAAGAAAATTATTTCACGAATCAAAAATTTAAACTGATTCTTTACATAATTATAGTACTGTTCTTTTGCAACTTTTGTTTGTTTAGTTATTGGATCAATCTGTATAAGATTGTTATCCATATTATTATCATAAGCAAAGATTTTCGATAATTCATCTCCTTCCAATCGGGCACTATCATTCAATGATGGAATAATTTCCCTATCGTTTCTCCTATATACCGGAACGCCTTTGCAAATTGCATCCAACATGATTCTGAACATGCTTTTATATACTTCGTTAGCACGCATAGGAAAGTACAATTGATAATTCTGTTTATCCCGCATGTCTATTATCCTATAAACAATTCTAGACCACACAATATCATCTTGTCTATGGTTCACATTTGATATAGTGTCAGCTAAAGCATCCATTTCATTTGTTTGAATTCTAACATTTCCTTTCTTATCGAAAAAAGGAATCAATTTCTCCTGAGCTGAAAGCAAAGAGGGAAAAATCACGCTGAATAACAGCAACGAAATAATACAATATTTTTTCATAAGAGAAATACTTTATGTGTTTAACTACTAATTCTAAATCTGTATCGCTATAGGACTTAGGGTTCTTATTTTTCCGTCTGGTCCCACAGCCTTTATATTCTTTATGGTGAGAGCTTCTCCACCTTCAAGTCTGTCAATTTCAGATAATACTTTGGGATTAAGTTTGTTACCAGTAACTGAAACCGTAGTACTAAGTATTATTGCATTGAAAGAGATTACTGTAAAATTTGCTTTAATTAGTTCATCTGGTCCATAGCTTGCTACAAGTGATACTCCAGTTGATTTAAGTATTCTTTTAGTAAGAATACCATCCTGAGTTTGTCTTACAACACCTCCTGCATCTGTATATTGTAGAAATGATTTTGGATCAGGAATATATTTAACGCGATAGTTACCGCCACCCATTTGTAAATCTTTTCCATCAATCTTGGCAAAAACCAAGATACTTATATCATTATCCTGAGTTGGGCGTACAATGTATTTTCCATTAGACTTTGTATATGTACCACCTTTTACTACAATTGATACGTTTTCAGAAGCAACAGCAGGTACAGAAACACTGAATTTATTCTCAATACCACGATATACAACATTTAAATCTTCGTTTGAAATGGTTGCAGCAGGATCACCTACCATATAATCACATTTAAAAGGTTTAGAATTCAGAACTCCATCGTTACCCATAAATGTTATTTGACCTGCTATTGATTTTTTGCCCGATGAAGTACATGAGGTTTCGAAAATTCCTTTTGTCACCAGATTTCCGTTAACGTAATAATTTGGAGTTTTTGTAGAATCAACAGCTGACAACACAATTTTAGCTTTAAACTTATCACCACGTATCACATAACGTGAATCTGGAATTACTAAAGCTTCCATTTTATTTACCCTGAAGTCAGAAGCATCTGTCTGAACTTTTAAAAATTCAATAATATCTGCTTCACTTGAACGTATATCGTTTTGATATTTTGTCAATATTGTTACAACGGCTGATAATGGCATACCCTCAAACATAGCATCTGTCCAAGAGACTCCGCTTTTAGGTTTAGATGTTGAAAAAATAGTTTCGTATAATTTTGACTTCTCAGGATTATTGTTTGACATTGTTCTAAGAAATGTACGGTACTCTTCTATATGTTTTTTAAGTTCATTGCCATGTCTTTCTTTGATACCATATTGACCAGCTTTATCTAAATTATCTTTTTTGCCAATTTGAGAAACATAAGCACTGTCATTCGTATTTTTACCATCAGCCATTCTGATTATTGTAAGTTTGAAATTCTCAATATATTTATATAGCTTGTCTGATTTTTCCTTTACCAAATTGGCTTTCTTTAGCCATTCACCTACTTTGGCAGGATTTTTCTCATATAATGCGTTAAAATCCGAGTATAAACTAGAATTTCTTGAATTTAACGATTCTATGTTTTTATGTAAGCTTGTGTCTATCATTGAAAATCCATTCAGAATTTCGCTTGAAACATTCAATGCCAACATAGCTGTCAGCACCAGATACATCATACCTATCATTCGTTGTCTGGGGGTTTCAGGACAATTCTTAGCTCCACTCATTGAAATTCTCTTTAAATTTTAGTTATCAATTAAATTCCGTTATCCCTAACTCAGTGAATTTAACATATTGCCATACACTTGATTCAATTCAGCTACTTGTTGAGCTAATTTATTTGTACCTGCCTTGAATTTTTCAGCTTCATTGGCTGCGGTAGTTGTTGCTGTCTTCATTTTTTGTACATCTCCAACAATAACTCCAAGTTCATCATTTACAGTACGTAAGCGTTCATTCTGTTGAGTCAGATTTTCAGACTGAGCCTGAATGTTTTTCAATTGAATTTCGTAAATAGAATTAATAGAAGCTAAATTTTTATTTATGTCATCTATTTTATTAGCATACTGTTTCGTATTTTTCTCCACTAAATCCATGCCATCGGATATTCCTTTATACGAGTTAGATAATTGAGAAGTCATCGTATTCAAATCTTCCTGACTCTTAGCAAACTTACCCGTAGCCTGACTCGCACTATCAATGTTTTTCACGAACTGATCTGTAGAACCAACAACACTGGATAGACCAGCAAACTGTTGAGCTGTAACAGAAAGATTTTTAATTCCTTCCGATAATTTCTTCACATCTTCATCGCTGATTGATTCTGTATAATTCAAACCAGCATTATGTGAAACTACTCCATTTTTTTGCTGCACAGAAGCTTCTGGTGAAGAACTTATCTGACCACCACCTTCAAAATCATAAACTTTATCCCATTCATATTCTTTCAGAGGTTTGTCCAAAATACCCAAACCAAATAAGAATGCCTCTACTGACATGCCGATTCCTAGCATAATCTCAGCCCCAGTGAGGTGTAATATCTTGAACATAGCACCAATAATTACAATTGATGCTCCCAAACTATAAGCTTTTCCTACAACAGATTTTACCTCTGGAGAATTCCACCAGATATCAAATTTCGTTTCTTTTGTTGACATTATATTTTTCTTTTAATTTCTAATTATTCACCATTATACGAACGAACACAGCGGAATCCAATATATGGACGACTCTCATTTTGATATTCGTACGTTCTTACACCACATTGTAAATAGTACGCTATATCTTTCCATGAGCCACCTTTTACAACTTTACGTTTTAAAAGATCAGAATCCTCCGTTTTTGCATTATATTGAAAACTAGGATTCATATCAGAAACTAGCGTACTACTTCCTTCATTATAAGCAGTTGAAGTCCATTCTGCAACATTACCTGCCATATCGTATAATCCAAAATCATTTGGCGGAAATGATGCTACTTTCATTGTGGTTGCACCCATATCATCGGTATAGCTACCACGCATAGGTTTGAAATTTGCCAGATAACAACCCTTAGTATCTCTTATGTAATTTCCACCCCAAGGATATAGTGCTAGTCTACGACCTCCTCGTGCAGCATATTCCCATTCTGCTTCAGTCGGCAAACGATAATCCTGCGCACCCAAAGTATTGGATGAATTAAAAAGCTTGGTTCTCCACTGGCAAAATGCTTGAGCCTGCTCCCATGTAACCCCTACTACCGGATAATTTGAAAATCCGGGATGCGAAAAGTACATGCGCATTTTAGGGTCATTGTATGAAAACTGAAAATCACGAAGCCACATAATTGTATCAGGGTAAACGTTAACAATACGTGTGGAAATTAAATCGCGTCGTGAAGAAAGTCTTCGTTTTTTTGTTGTATTTATAATAACCCCGTTTTGCACATAAGAAGTGTCTATACGAACTTCAGCATTTTTCGGATATGCTCCAGTATTTACATTATACCTATTTTGAGGTAATGCAGCCTGATCATAATTTATCCATTCATATTTGTATTGAAGCATACCCGGATTAATCTGTTTTTTGAGACCTAGGGCATTATTATCAGCGAAATAAAGCTTTTCAAGAATATTTCTGACATCTTCATCTTTTGAATTCCATGGAATTCTTGTTTTCCAATTCAGTCGGGCAACTTCAGGAGCAGCTTCATCCACCTGATTCTTCACCTTAAGTCTGAATTCATCTTTCCCTTCCTTTACAAGCATACGTAACGCAATAGAGTCCCGAACCCAATATACAAATTGTTTATATTTATCGTTTGTTATTTCAGTTTCATCCATCCAAAATGCCTCAACGGTTACATTGACTGACTTTTCATTGACCTTTCCCAATGCTGATTGGTCATTAGGTCCCATCATGAATGAACCTCTTTTTACAAAAACCATTCCATAAGGTTGAGCTTCATAAAAGCTTTGATTACCACCGTTAAGACCAACAAGTTCTCCGGCTGGTTTATTGCATGAAGCAACAAGGGCAGCTATTACAATAATTATCAGATATTTATTCATTTCTTTGATATTTTTGAGTTAAGAAATTTGTTTTGTTTAAATTGGTCGACATAAAATTAAATTCACAAAATTCGTATGCTTTTGTACCTGTTATTCCTATTTCCAAAAACATACTCGAAACTATAGGTAACCAAAAATTCATGTGACCCGGAACTAACACTAAGTATCTGTGTAGTAGGCAAATCGTATGAATATCCTATAGATAGTCCATCAGCGATATTTATACCTGCTAGTATTACTATAGCAGCATCCATTCGATATGTTAATCCTCCCCAGTATTTAGAATCATATTCAGCACGGGCAGTCAAATCCCACACTAATGAACTAAAATCAGTTCTTAAAAGTGTACTCGGTTTAAAAATAAACTTTGTATCGGGAACTGCCCAGTTATAACCTCCTGTAAAAAACATCGAACCAGTAAGTTGAAATTTGGATTTATCACCCCATTCCACTGTCGGGTTATTCAAATGCAGATAGGAAATACCTGCATAATAAGTGGGAGTTGAATAAAAAGCTCCCAAACTCATATCGAAACTCATCCCTACCACTGCGCTTTTAGGTATTTCGGGGTCAGAACTTATATCGTTGTGATATTCGCCCAACGAAATAGTGTGAACACTATCACCATGAAATCCCAGACTCACATAACCTATTTCTAAACCTGCACTAAGCACTCCTGCACCAAGTTTTTTTTTATAGGCATACTGTAAATGCAATGACTGATTGGTGAATTGTCCCGCCTTATCATTCAAAAAATTCAGGCCAACTCCCTGCTTAATTCCTTCCAATTTTAATGGCGAATTTATGCTGAAAAAAGTTGTCTGACCACCATTGGGCATACCTATCCACTGTAAACGATGTTGCCCGGCAATCTGTATCATATCACCTTCGCCCACCGCCGCAGGATTGAATGATGAAACGTGAAACATATACTGACTCATTTGAGCATCAAACTGAGCAACTACAGAACCTATGCAAATTAGAAATAATCCTAAACTTAAAACTATTTTTCTCATAGGTACTTTTGGTAAAGTTTCATTAACAACCTAATGCTTAGTTATCATTCTTTCTGATTGTGTCTTTATTCAAACTAAAAATTGCTCTAAAAATTGTTTTTATGGCTCAAATTAGTTATTAATTCATCAGAAAATGGATTATAACAAGTCGTTTCAGTTATTATGAGTCTGTTTCCTGAAATTAGTATTCTTCCTCGTTAAAAAAGAAATCTTCTTTACTCGGGTAATCAGGCCAAATATCCTCAATACTTTCATAAATTTCACCCTCATCTTCAATTTCCTGCAAATTTTCAATCACTTCGAGGGGTGATCCCGAACGTATTGCATAATCAATTAATTCATCTTTGGTAGCAGGCCACGGAGCATCCTCAATTTTAGAAGCCAATTCTAACGTCCAATACATAGTTTAGCTTAAATTTTTTATAAATAAATGTAAGTATATAATTTCTCTAATTTCGTGCAAAAATAGAAATTTTTTTTAATAATCAAACCTTTTCCAGTAAATTTCTTTAGCACCGGAAACCTTTGTAAAATAGCGTGATAATACAAAAAAATAATCTGACAATCTATTGAAGTACACAAGTATCTGACTTTCAATAGAATAAAATGAAACCATATCAAGAATCCGACGTTCAGCTCTTCGCGAAACTGTTCTGCAAACATGACTCAATGCAGCAGTTTTTGAACCTCCGGGTAGAATAAATTCTGTAAGTTCCGGTAAAGTTGCATCCAAACGGTCGATTTCATTTTCCAGAAGTTCAATACTTTCAACTTTTAAAATAGATTCAGCTTTTATTTCCAGTTTATTCTGGTCGGTTGCCAAAAATGAGCCAATTGTAAACAAATTACGTTGAATAGTTTGCAAAAAATCTAGTTCTTCTTTTGGGATTTCCTCAATAGCAAGCAATCCGATAAATGAATTTAATTCATCCACTGTTCCGTAAGCCTCAATCCGAATGTCATTCTTCGGAACTCGTGTTCCCCCCAATAATCCGGTTTGACCGGTATCACCCGTTTTAGTATAAAGTTTCATTGTGTTTAATATTTTGCGTGTGTTTGTCTGTTTTGTTTATTCGCTTTGTTTAATAACGCATTTTATAGTGAGTTTTGTTTAGGTCAGTATTAAAAAAAACAATTCCCAAATGGAATAAATCAAATGTTGATTTCACTTTCGGGTGAGATTTTATCAACCTCCATGCTTGTTTCATATCATCTGACCAATAAATATCATCGATTACAATGACTGATTTTTCATGAATTTTAGTTACGCATTTTTCAAAATAATCATAGGTTGCAGATAAGCGATGATTTGCATCTATAAAAACAAAATCTAACTGCTCAAATTCAGCGAGTACCTGTGTTAATGTATTGTTAATATTTCCTGTAACAATGTTTATGTTTGTAATTTGCAACTTTTCAAAATTTTCTTTTGCCACTGCCGCAATTTCGAGACTTCCTTCCAACGTTACACAGTGTATTTTCGACGAAGGTGATGCCAAATAAGAAGTGGTCAAACCAAGTGATGTGCCTAATTCAAGAACATTTTGAGCTTTATTGAAATTGACTATTCGATACAGCAATTGAGCATACTTAGCCTGTTTCAGCGAATGTGTGCAGATTTCAGAAAGCTTTCTACCCCGGCTTTTACTTGTTCCAAAATCCTCAACATGTAAAATTCGTTTATCTTTTTTCAGATTTTGGCGCAGTTTCTCTATCTCCGGAAAAATATAATACGGGCTTTTATCATATATCACAAACCGTACCAACTGAAATAAAAAAGGAGAATGAACTCCATAGCCCTTCGTATTTCGTGCAGTCAGAAAATGAAGAATATAGTTATATATAAACCGGATTTGCTTCATAAAGTTACAAATATAAACAAAATAATTAACCGCTACAAACTCAAGGTTGTCAATTTGCAAAAATTAGCACTGAATAGGCTTAAAATGTCAAAGAAAAAAGAAAATTAATAATTCTGAATAGCGACAACATTAACAATTAAGTTCAATCTCTAGTATGCTGTATGCTATTATACAGATTGTACAAATAATATAGTCAAATTTCGACTTCGTCTCATTGATACAATTTGTTTGAAATAAATGCATCATCAACAGTAGACATAAAAATGATTTTGGGTCATTTTATACCAAATGTATTTATAAAATAGTCCAATTAGTTTAATTTGATTTTATTTATTATCTTTGGACTATAATATAAATACATATTTATTATGGCACATGCAAAAATTATAATCATAAACGAAACAGAAAAGGACATAAAGT
>CAIKVR010000309.1 GCA_903830915.1 uncultured Bacteroidales bacterium | reverse complement strand
GGTGTTACTGTATAGCCGGTAATGGCAGAACCATTTTCGGCCGGAGCAACAAAAAGCACCGAAGCTTGCGTATTTCCAACTGTGGCAACAACACCAGTAGGAACGCCGGGAACAGCCGCAGCGGTAGGGGTTACGAGGGCGGATGCCGCACTAGTTGCACTATTACCTGTTGAATTGGTGACATACGCAGTAAAGGTATAAGAAGTTCCAGCGGTTAAACCTGTTATCACAATAGGATTGCTGGTTCCACTTACCGGTGTTTGGGCAGTTGTACCAATATAGGGGGTTACTGTATAGCTGGTAATTGCTTGATTATACCCTTTGTTTGCAGTATTAACTTTTACAGAGGCCTGTAAAGCTCCTGCCGTGGCAACTGGAGCTATTCCAATTATGGGAGCGAGATTGGGTGTTACAGAGTTGGAAACCCCGCTGGCAATACTTGATCCATTAGCATTGGTTGCTTTTACGGTAAAGGTATAAGCATTTCCACTTATTAATCCCGTCACTGTAATGGTTCCGCTTCCTGCCTGAGTCAAGGTGCCGACACCACCTCTTGGGTTAGAAGTTACCGTATAGCTCGTAATGGTAGAACCACCATTGGATGCAGGTGCTGTAAAAGGTACTGTAACTGTAGCTCCCGAAACGGTAGCTGTACCAATGGTTGGTGCATCGGGAACCAGAAGAGGCGTTACTGCGGCCGATGTGGCACTTACTGCACCAACGCCTATTGAATTAGTAGCTGTTACTGTAAAGGTATAAGCAGTTCCATTGGTCAACCCGCTTACTAAAATAGGACTGCCGGTTCCGGTTACCGGGGTTTGAGCAGTTGTACCAATATAGGGTGTTACTGTATAGCTTGTAATGGCAGATCCACCAGTGTTGTTTGGTGTGCTGAAAGCCACCGAAGCTTGCGTATTACCTGCCGTGGCAGCCACGTTGGCCGCTGCATCGGGTGCAGTGGCTGCTGCCGCTGCTTGTGGAGCCAAAGCAATTCCCCTGAAGGCGGTGTTTGCACCAGAAGTGACAAGATTTGTAAATGATCCTGATAAAGAACCATTGTAACCTGTAGCGTCCGTGATTTTGACAATAGAAGAAGTGGCGTTGGCGTTGACTGCGGCTTGGGTCACTGCATACAAAGTAACCACACCGGTGGCTGCATCATAGCTTCCGGTAAGCTGTTTAAGACCGTCGGTAGCAACTGGCGCAGGAATGATGGCACCTGCCTTTACCCATACCCCACTGCTGTTTACGCAGTATTTAACCAATCCGCGGGACGCATTGGCTGTACCATTTAAGGCACCCTCTGCCATGTACACCACATCTACACCCGGAATAGTGGCATCCATATCGAACATAATCATTCCATAAGGTGCATTGAGACCTGCAATTTGGGTAGGCGCAAAAGCCGATCCAAGAATAGTATAGGGTTGGTTGGCGGTGGTGGGTAGACCGTTGCTCAGGTAGCCGAAACGGGAAGCAGCAGCTTCAGTACAAAAATACAATTTATTGTCATAAATGCCCAGGTTGTAATTATTTTGATTATCTGTCGACACGCGTGTTGAAGTACTGGCGCCCAGCGTTGTGTAATGAATCCCGAAATTACCATCAATCCATAAATCGGTTCCATTGGTAGAAGCTACCGACTTGAAATAAAAATCAAAATCCGTTAATTCCGTACTCGTATTCACAAGTGCATTATTATCAACCGTGGCTACGATACGGGTATTGCCCGAGGCAGTGCTAACAGTACATGCGCCGGATTTATAGCCTCCCATCACCAAATAACGTTTGTCTGTCGACAAATTCAATGTGCCTTCGAAATTCTGCTGACCACTTATCACAAAGGGGCGATTAGAACCACTGGCAATGGTGGGCATGGCGACAGTTTGAACAAGCGTACCCGTGGGGCTATATTCGTCCAAGAAAACAGATACACCCACCGCAGTATTAGTTGCAGCACGAGATACCACCAGATTCCCTTGCGTAAAGGAAGCCGAAAAAACCAGACTTGGTTGCATCAACAGAAACAGGGATGCAACAATAAAACTTCGAATAATTGTCATTGTTTTCATACGTTCATATTTATTTTTTTTATAGTTGTCGTATGGAACTCGCAATGAACATGGTCAAATGGTTTAAACGCCTGTTTTAATGCTCGTTTCATATTATTTTGAATTATAAGATGTCAACTCCCAATATGATGGGATTATTACCTTTCACGTTTGATTGACCAAAAAGTACTATTGATAAAACTATGTTTAAAAACATGTTTTGAAGATACTTTTTGAAACAAACCGGAAATAATGTTGTCAGATTGCTTATCCCAGCCTTGGATACTACTCAGGACTCTACTTATATTGTAATAATTTGATTTTCAGTTCGACTATTCAAACTGAAAATCAAAAGAATAAACACATTTTAGTTCATGAAAAAAATTTTAATTTTGTCATGGAATTGATTATAAATTAATTAATTAAACATGGGGCTTTACCCCAAACCCCACTTACTATTTTTGCCTTGATGCAAAAAAGTAAGCAAAAAAAATCAAGTGACCTCACCCGGCCTTCGGCCACCCTCTCCAAAGGAGAGGGATAAGCGGAAAAAAGCGTTTGCTGCTTCACTCGAAAAATTTGTCGTTTGTATGCTGAAAACTTTTAAACTCGTACCGACGAAATACGTCGGCACTCAAACACAAAAGTTTTCTACGCATACTTCACTCCATTTTTCGGCTCACCAGACGATGTCAGTCCAGTGCGAGATTCGAATAGATTGGTAACACGCATATTTTCAATAATATAAAATTTCATGGTTTTTTTCATGTACTAAGTAAACACATATATATTTGTTCAATTACTTTGCAAACGCCTGCAACTCTCCACAAGAAGAGAATGCCTGTTCAGGTTTGTCGCCACAGGCTGGTTTACCCACAACCCTAATACCAAAAACCTTCACAGCATTTGCCAACTGGCAATTGAAGGTTTCGCCACTATTCAGTTTGGATGCATCGATGGCAGTGGTTACCGGATAATTCTTCAATTCACCCGCATCTTCCCATGCTCCGTTTTTGTTGGTCTGGATCTGGATACGAGGCTTGCCGACACTTGCATCGAACCACCCACCGTTAGGGAAGGTCTTGCCGTGGGCATAAACTACCCGCGCCACGGTAACCGGCTCATCCACGGTCACTGCATACCAATCCTCCGCAGATGGTTGGTTATCCCAAGTGACCACAAAGGAGTTATTGTTTTCGTCATTGATGAAACCATCTACATTTCCTTTGCGTGAGCGGCTTTCATTGCCATCGATAAGCAAATTGCCATTGGTGGCGGAAAGTAACGGTAGCCAGACTTTGTAATTCTTGCCTGTGCCACTAGCATCGGCAAACGGTATCAGTTGGATTCCAATCGGCGAACCGGTCTTGGCAGTGGCAGTATGGCGGCGTAATGCAGCATTGAGATGAAAAGCCTGGGCATAAGGCCAGTTCTTGACACTCACTGGAGCCGGCTCCGGTTTAATTCCCAGTGAGGTCAGTTCCGGACTGCCTATAGCTACCGAACCAATCGTCATATCTGTTCCGAGCAAAGCTTCATCTGCAGCCAGCACAAGCGGGCCATACATAAAAGCAAGCTTTCCCTCATTCGAGTGGTCACCCACAATCACCTTCGGCTCCAACTTGAAATTCAGTTCCACCTTGTCGCCCTTTGCCCAAGTGCGTTTTATCACGGCATAGCCATCAGCACCCACCTTCGTCTCTAGTTTTTTACCGTTGAGTTTTATTAACGATTTTGGACACCAGTCAGGCATCCGCACCTTGAAGGCAAATGGGCTTGAAGATTTAGCATCCACCGAAATTACTATTTTGCCATCCGTTGGATATTTTGTTTCGGTGGTCAGTGTCACCGGTTTGCCATTTTTCAGTGTTAACCTGGCGGTTCCTGCTTCGTAGAGATTGACCACCACGCCATCGGCATCGACGCTCGTAGCAAAGGTTGGAATCAGTGCAATCGCGCGTGGCCCACTGGACAAGCAGCAATGGCCGGTGAGCTGTGCGCTGTACGGTTTCTTGCCTTCTAACGGCACATAATAACACCAGGCAGTGCCATCCGGATGCTGAGCGCCAAACAACTGATTAAGAACCACATGCTCGAGCTGTTCGGCAAAGCGTGCTTCGCCCGTCAGGCGCAAGAGTTGCGCATTGAACTGAACCCATGTGGTGGTGACGCAGGTTTCGCCAGGGCTGCCGACATTTGGCAGATCAAAGTCGGCACGAAAAACTTCACCATTGCTTGCAGCACCGGTAATGTAAAGTCGGTGATCCACAATATCCTGCCAGGCATTGCGACAGGCTTCCAGCAGCTTGGGG
>CAIKVR010000308.1 GCA_903830915.1 uncultured Bacteroidales bacterium | reverse complement strand
TAGCGTAAAAAAAGAGTGCCTGTATTTTCTTACAGGCACTCTAACTTGCTGATTATCTGGCGGAAGCTACGAGATTCGAACTCGTGGTACGGTTGCCCGTACGTCAGTTTAGCAAACTGGTGGTTTCAGCCACTCACCCAAACTTCCAAACTTCGCTTTAGCGGATGCAAATATAACAAAGAGTTTTCGATTATCAAAACCGTTTTTCTGAAATTTACGATTTACGATTTACGATTTACAATTTAATACTTGAGAATCTGATATTTAAAACTAAAAATTGAAATTAAACATTTTGATTTTTGATTTCCTTTTAATTTTCTCAAAACAAATCCGTATTTTTGTCGCTTCAATTAATAATATTTTAATTACCGGATCTATGACAACTAAGAAGAAGAAAAAACAGACAACTAAAATTGGTAAGTGGATTTTACTTGTACTGATTGCAGTTTTTCTGTATGTTGCCTATATTTTGTTTGCACCCAATGTGTTCACCAATACCGGTGAAAAGACCTATCTGTGCATCCCAGAAAATAGTTCGTATGCTGAAGTAGTTCTATTGTTGGAAAAAGATGCTAATGTGCTTAATGTATCAGCATTTAAGCAGGTTTCTTCCATGTTGCATTATGGCGAAAGAATTCGTGCTGGTCGGTATGAGCTTAAAAGCAGCATGAATAACTTTCAGTTGGTCCGGTTGTTGCGTAGTGGCAGGCAGGCGCCTGTGCGATTGACATTCAATAATATTCGTACCAAAGAGCAATTGGCAGCCCGTTTGAGTATGCAGTTAATGGCAGATTCGGTTAGTATTCTCAAATTACTCAATGATTCGGAATTTCTGGCTAACTATAATCTTAATCCAAATACATCTGTTTCGCTTTTTATACCTAATACCTATGAAGTTTTTTGGAATCTGAATGCTGTTCAGCTCTTCGAAAAGATGAATAAGGAATATAACAAATTCTGGACTGACGAACGCAAAGCGAAAGCTGCTGCCATTCCTCTTACACCAACCGATGTTTGTACATTGGCTTCGATTGTGGAGGAAGAAACAAACAATAAAACAGATCGTCCCAAAGTAGCAGGATTGTATATCAATCGTCTAAAAAAAGGCATGGCATTACAAGCTGACCCAACGCTGAAATTTGCCGTGTGTGATTTCAGCCTGAAACGTATCACCATTAAACAAATCCTTCAGATTTCGCCTTACAATACCTATCGTAACCAAGGTTTACCACCCGGACCTATTCGAGTGGCATCTGAAAGTGGTATCGACGCGGTGCTTAATTATTCACATCATAACTATATTTACATGTGTGCTTCAGAAACACTGAATGGTGAGCATAAATTCGCTGCCGATTGGGCTACTCATCAGGCTAATGCGAAGAAGTATCAACAGAAACTGAATGACCTGAATATACACTAACAAAAAAACTCAGCTATAGGCTGAGTTTTTTGTTAGATATAATTGACTTCGGGCTGAAGGCCTATCCCGAATCTCTCTTTCACAGAATGTTGTATCTGTTCAGCCAAATGAACTATTTCACTACCGGTAGCACCGCCACGGTTCACCAGTACCAACGCTTGTTTGTCGTGAACACCTGCGTTTCCAATGCTTTTTCCTTTCCAGCTGCACTGATCAATCAGCCACCCGGCAGGTATTTTTTCTTCGGCTTCCGAAATGTAATAATGAGGCATTTGTGGAAATTCTGATTGCAATGTCCGGAACTTTTCTTTTGATACTACAGGATTCATAAAGAAACTGCCTGCATTTCCGGCTGTTTTTGGGTCGGGGAGCTTGCTTTCACGTATAGCAATGATAGTCTGGCGAATGTTCTTTAGGTTCACTTCTCCATTCTTTATGACTTCTTTTTCCAAATGCAGGTAGTTTAGCTTGAATTCAGGTTGTTTCTGCAGCTCAAAAATTACCGAAGTTATAATATACTTGCCTTTCAGGGAGCTTTTAAACACACTTTCGCGGTATGCATACCTACACTCGGCAGTTGAAAATTCACGCTCAAGTCCGCTTGCTGTTTCAATTGTTTTTATTGTTCGGATCAGGTCCTGCACTTCAACTCCGTATGCACCAATATTCTGCACTGCCGCTGCACCTACTTCACCCGGAATAAGCGACAGGTTTTCAATGCCACCCAATCCGTTTTCGACACAGTAAGCCACCAAATCGTCCCATATTACACCGGAACCTGCTTCCAGTAAAACCGAACCGCTAGTTTCGTTCACTTTTGTAATTGAGTTTATAAGTGAATGCAGCACAACGCCTTTGAAATCATTCAAAAACAACAGGTTACTTCCACTGCCAATGTGCAGAATCCGGTTTGATATTACCGGTTCAGATTTCAAAAAATCCTGTAATTCCGCCACCGAATTGTATTCAATCAGGTAATCTGCCATAGCATTTATGCCAAAGGTATTGTAGGGTAGGAGAGAGGCATCTGGAGTTATTTTCATAGCTTTGAATGTACAAAATCAAGTATTTCCTGTTCGTTGTCGGGATGAAACCAATGAATTTCCTTGTCGTGGTTAAACCAGGTCAGTTGTCGTTTGGCATAACGGCGCGAATCCTGTTTAATCATATTCACTGCAAATTCCAGCGACCGGCTTCCGTCCATATATTCGTAAAGTTCCTTATATCCAACGGTGTTGAGCGTGTTTAATTGCCGGTGTTCGTAAAACTTTTCAGCTTCCAGAAGCAGTCCTTCTGCCATCATTTCGTCCACCCGGCTGTTTATCCGTTCGTAAAGCTCTTCGCGTGAACGGTTCAACCCTATTTTCAGTGTGTTGAACGAACGTTCTTTCCGCTTTCCTGTACGAATATCCGAGAAAGGCTTACCGGTAATCGTACAAATCTCCAGCGCATGCAAAACCCTTTTGTGATTTTGTAAGTCAACTTCTTCGTAATGTTTCGGGTCAAGTCGTTTCAACTCATCCTGAATGTAATTCAACCCCTTCGCAGCATAAGTGTCCAGCCAGTATTGTCGGGTTTCAGCATCCACAGTCGGAATGTCATCAATCCCATTGCAAATAGCATCAATATACATCATCGAACCCCCAACGAGCATTAAAACCCTGTAACTCAGAAAAAGATCCCCGAGCAGCTTTATCGCATCCAGTTCATATTGTCCGGCACTGTAATCATCAAAAATGGAATGTGAACCAATGAAATAGTGTTTCACCCTGCTTAGTTGTTGTTCTGTCGGAGCTGCCGTACCTATCTTTAATTCACGATAAAACTGGCGCGAGTCCGACGATACAATCGGACAACCAAAGTTTTCGGCAAGTTTCAGGCTTATATTGGTTTTTCCAACGCCAGTCGGACCCAAAAGAACTAGTAATGTTGGTTTGTTTTCCATTCACATTTTAATAAAAAAGACAGAAAATAAAAAAAATATTTTCTGTCTTTCAATATGTTGTAAGCTTTTCTCAGAATTTAGGATCTTCCGAAAATAAACTGCTGTCGTCAAAATTCATTTCTCCAAAACCTTCTTCGTCAATTTCGTCCAGTTCGAAATCTTCATCTCCGTAGAAGTTTTCATCTAAGGTTGTTTTAGTTACTACCACCGAAGTGTCTTCTTCCATAATCTGTATTGGAGCAATACCTTCAGAAGTCAAACAAACAGGTTTATCCTGACTTTTTCGTGGAATAATTTCAGTAACTTCCATAAAAAATACTCTTTCAGAAATCATATCAAATACAAAAATCAACTTCTGATTTTCATCGCTAATCAATTCATCCAGTTTAGTTTTATCCATTACCAGATTATCGTATTCTGAACTTGATTCCATCTCAACCAGCGTGATTTCCTGTCCCTTTTCCCAATCATCAGTACACATAAAGAATGATGTCATCAGATTCTTTTCATAGCCAACTGAGTCAAGAATAAAACTATGCAAATCGAAGAATGTTGCTTCTGTATCAATTGCAATTTCCCTTACAAAATTGTCTACCTCATCGGATAGAATTGTAAATTTAAAAACCATATATTCACGTTTAATTTCGGTTGTAAAAATAATACTTTTTTTTCAATGACATATAATTTAAACAAACATATTTGGGTTTTTAAATATTCAAAACTAAAAAAATCTGAAGCTTTATTGCGTACCATAATTCAGTCAGTTAATTTCGAAATTTATTGACACGTTTTGCTTTTATTTTACAGGAAAAGTTATAGTCCTTTAATTGTTGTTTAATATTAAAAAAAGTTTTATATCCTTAATTTATTTTTAAGAAAAATGATTTGAACTTAATAGTGAATGTATTATTTATACTTGTTGTCATAAATTTAGTTTGATTTGTTGAATAAAATATTACAAAATACAGTGAAATTAAGATTAAAAATATTTAGGAGAGTCATAGCAATCTTAAAATGGATTCATTAACGATAATTATGTATTCAGATGTCTGTTTTTAATTGTTCTAATGAAGTAAATATTCTGATAATAAGTCAAATATAATCCATGTAACAATTGATTGATATTTTATTTTGTTTTATACCTTTGTAATTGAAAACTGTATTTTATATGGTTAGATCTTTGGTTAGTTCAAATAAAACAATTCACATGAGATTTAGAACAGCAATTAGATGGGCAAGATTGGGAATTACAATTTTAATTGTTGAATCAATTATTGGGATTGTTATTAATTTGATTAAGCTCACAGATATTTTTGGATATCTGAGTATATTTACAAATTTTATGAAAATGATTAGTTTCCTATTACTTTATGTCTTTTTCGACACTATAGAAGAAAAAATTAAGTATCTAAAAGACCAATAATTTTTGAAATAAAAAAAGCCGCAGACTGATTGTAGCGGCTTAAATACAGTGTTGTTAAAAAACTAACTCTTGAGTTTTTCTTCTATTTCCTTCACACTTGTGCGAAAGGTTTTATCACAATCCATTAAATCATTGACTATTTTACAAGCATGTAGAACAGTTGCATGATCCCTTTGTCCAATTGTGTTCCCAATGGTTGATAATGAGCTTTTTGTCAGTTGTTTAGATAAATACATAGCAATCTGACGTGCCTGAACAACCTCACGCTTACGACTTTTGGTTGAAATTGAATCAACCGATAAGGAGAAGTATTCACACACAACATCGCGAATTTTTTCAACGGTATTTACTTTTCGGGTAATATTTACTATTCGGCTGATTACTTTTTCTGCCAGAGTAACATCAATCTGAATGTCGGCCAAAGTAGAATGAGCAAGCAAAGAAACCAAAACACCTTCTAAATCGCGAACATTATCAGTAACATGTTCAGCAATAAAATTAACTACTTCCTCCGGAATTTCAAGTCCATCGCGGTAAATTTTGTTTTCCAGTATTGATTTACGTAAATCGAAGTCAGGCTTTTCGATTTCAGCAGATAAACCCCATTTAAAGCGTGTAAGCAGACGTTGTTCCAGACCAACCATTACAACAGGTGATTTGTCTGAAGTTAATATTAGCTGTTTTCCTGATTGGTGCAAATGATTGAAAATGTGGAAGAAAGTATTTTGAGTACCGGTTTTACCCGCAAATTCCTGAATATCATCAATAATCAATACATCAATGGTTTGATAGAAATTCAGAAAATCGTTTTGAGAATTACTACGAACTGAATCAGTATATTGAATCTGAAAAGTATTAGCAGGAACATAAAGAACCCGCTTTTCAGGATGTAATTGTTTCACTGAAACACCAATTGCATTTGCTAGATGTGTTTTTCCCACACCCGACTGACCATAAATGAAAAGAGGATTAAATATATTCTTCCCGGGTTCATTACCAATGCTCATTCCGGCAGTTCGAGCAAGTTTATTGCTTTTGCCTTCAATCAGATTATTGAAATTGTAAGCAGGGTTTAATTGAGGATCAATTTCAGGTAATTGGGGTTTATTGTAAGGACTAATATAGTTGGAAACGTTCGATACTGATTTGGGTTTATGATCTCCATTGCTTGGAATTTGAGTTCCTCTCCCTGAGGTTTTATCAATGAGAACACGATATTCAAGCCGTGTACCAACTCCAACCTCACGATATAGAGTCATTCGCAACAAATCGATATATTTTTCTTCGATGTATTCAACAAAGAACTGACTCGGAACCTGTAATACAAAAATATTATTTTCGTACTTTAGAGGAACTATGGGCGCAAACCAAGTATTGTAAGATGCTTCACTTATATTGTCTTTAATAACATTCAGACAACGGCTCCATAATTGTTCGTGGCTTTTCAACATCGCAAAAAAAAAAATTAGAAATGATTACTGTCTCAGTATATTTAATTTAAATTCCAAAAAATAACGATAAAAATAGGGGCTACTTTCAGCCGTACAAAAATCCTAAACTTTTCTGACAAAAAAAAATCAACTAAATTTTCACTTTTTTATATTTAGTTCAATAGATTTATTTTCAACACTTTATGATTTGACCTTGATTTACAGTGATTTAATTGTAATATAAATGTAATACTGTTGATTTTAAAGCTGTTGACAATATGTAAGCATTTTTATTATTATTCAAGATAAAAAAGCCGAAACACTTGTTTTTGAAAGGTTTCGGCATAGTGATAATTGAAAACAGTTTTTTTTTTGTTAGAAATATTATTTAGAATGAATTTAAATAATAAACTTATTTTGTTTTGTTCCCAAAAAGAGAAAAATGAACGTACCGCTTTGGATTTTTTTGCAAATCGATAAGGAGTTTATCAGAACTGGCTGCAGTATTTGACAAGTTGATATACAATTCTTTATTGGTTATAAGTTGTCCTAATGTACCTTCACCGTTATTGATTTTATCAGTTATCAGATTCAGGTTTGAAATGGTATGATTTATACTTGCAACAGTAGCTGCAAAGTCAATTTTCTTTAGATTTCCGCTCACTTGTCTGAAATCGGAAGTCACAACATTTACATCTCCAAGTATCTTTGGCATGTCATTATTCATCATTTTCTTTAACTGAGAAGACGTAACTGCCAAATCTGCAGTTGTACGTTCAATTGAGGATAGACTTTTAGTCAAATCTTTATTCTCTACCAGCAGCCTGACTGATCGCAACAGTGAATCCGCCTGACCTGAAATACTTTCGATTTTAGGCATTAAATCTCCCGAGAGCTTTGCCATTAGCCCGATACCTACTTTCGATTCAATGGTGTCGCCTGAATTGTGCATGACTTGCGAAACTATAATTGGTTCAAAAACCAGTTGAATGGCTTTTCCTCCCATTAATCCTTCATCATAAAGCAATACCTGTGTTCCTTTCGGAAGTTTAATATCTTTTGAAACAGAAATTTTTATAACAAATGTTTCTTTCTTACTGAAGTCATATTTCACTTGTTCGACCTGTCCAACTTTAAATCCTTTAATGTAAACAGGGCTGGATGGTACCAGACCATCTATATTCTCATATCTGGCATAATAATAGTTAGCTGACGAAAAAATGTTGATACCTTTCAGAAAATTCATTCCGAAATATAATACGATAATGGCTGCTGTAGCCATTATCCCAACTTTAACTTCACGTGTAAAATAATTCTTTTTCATTGTTTTGTTGAATTGTATCGGGTATTCGTAACAAAAATTATACCTGATTATTTTGAAAATTTAGATAGTTCTTTGGCTGTCATTTTTTTGTCGCCAATGAAACCAATTATAAACGCATCAGGAAACCTTGAATGAATTTGTTTTCTTAAGGTTTCTATTTTGTGAAAGTCAGTTTCTGAACCTACCGTGTACTTATAATATCCATTCTCTATAAATGAATCTGTGTTAGCTAATCCTTTGAAATCAGGAGCATTTTGCTTCAATGGTTTTTTTGAAGCAAATAGCTGGATTTTAAAAATAGCTGTAATTTGATTTGTTCTGTTTTCAGGTTTAAATGAAACAGAGGTTATTGATTTTTCAACATTATAAACTGTATCAATAACCGGTTTAATGTTCTGTTTCACTGTTGTTTTTGGAGCTGATACCGGTTTTTCCGTTTCGGTTTTTGGTTCAATCGTATTTATCAATGCCGGTTTTGATTGATTGTCAGCATTTATTTTAGAAACAGATATTTCTTTTACCTCGTTTGATTTAATTTTAGTTTCAATTTTTTGAACATTATTCAGTGATTGATGACCAGATTTTTTGTCGTGTATGCGTTTGTAATCTATAAAAGCATTAAAAATCCCCGTTGCCATTTCTTTTTGACCGGTATCGGTGGAGAGGTACCGCTCTTCAGCCGGATTAGAAATAAATCCTACTTCGACCAACACACTGGGACATGCTGAACGGTGCAAAACCCAAAATCCAGCCTGACGAACTCCACGGTCTAATCTGCCACAATAACTGTGAAATTGTTTTTGAATAGTTGAGGCAAAGTCAACGCTTCGGTCAATATATTTATCCTGCATAAATTCAAACATAATGTATGAATCAACAGAATTAGGATCGAAACCATGATATTTGGTTTTGTAATCCTCCTCAAGTGTTATTACTGAGTTTTCACGCATGGCTACATCCAGGTTTGCTTTTGTTTTTGCTAATCCGAGTGTATAACTCTCAGCACCATAAGCAGATGACCCCGGTGAAGAATTGGTATGAACGCAAATGAACAAGTCGGCATGATTGTCGTTTACAACATCTGCACGTTCTTGTAATGTGAGGTATCTGTCTGTTTTTCGGGTGTAAACTACTTTTACATCTTTGAAATTTTGTTCAACTAAATTACCAAGCAAAAGTGTTACCGCAAGATTGATGTCTTTTTCGCGTATGAATGAACCTTTAGCACCCGGATCATGACCACCATGACCCGCATCAATTACCACTGTAAATCTGTTATCCTGAGCATTTACAGTCAAAGACAGAATGAGAGCCAAAAGTAAAATAGCATGTTGAAATACAGTAAAATACTTTTTCAGTAATCTCATATATTGAATGATAGTGATAACAAAAACTGTCTTTATAATTTTGTGCAAAAGTAATGATTTTATCCTGTTTTTAATGCGAAAGAAAGGAGTAAATTTTGAAATTATTCATAAAAAAAGACCTCATGTCAATTAGACTGCCTTTTTTTGATTAAATTTGCATCTTAATTTCATAATGAGATAAACCTACCGGATGCAAATCTGTAACCAATTATATTTCAGTAGAATTCCCCTGATATTGGTATTTTTTTTCTGGCTTACAATTCCTCTTTCAGGAGTTGGTCAGACTAAAACTGCATCAACTAAAGCATCGAAACAAATCATTAAAAATGATTCTATTGCTCAAATTAATGATTCAATAGATCAGAAAAATGATTCAACAATTGAAACACCAAAGTCAAAATCAAAACAGATTGATGCTCAAATTGTTTACACAGCTCAGGATTCAATTGTTTTTCTTGGTAACGGAACAGGGTTTCTTTATGGAAAAGGTGATATAAAATACAAGAATATCACGCTAAAATCTGAATTTATTCGGGTGAAAATGGATAGCAGCATAGTTTATGCTTGTGGAAAAACCGACAGTACCGGAAAAAAAATCGGAGAACCTATTTTTACGGAAAGTAAAACTGACTACAATTCCAGGGAGTTAACATATAATCTTAGAACAAGGAAAGGTTTTATACGTCAGGTGGTTACAAAGCAGGGTGAAGGATATGTAATCAGCGATAAAACTAAGAAGTCAAATACAGACATTCTTTGTATGACTGATGGAAAATATACAACCTGCGAAAATCACGATCATCCCGATTTTTATCTCAATCTGACCCGTGGAAAAGTAAAACCGGGGGGTTATATTGTTGCAGGTCCGGCCTATCTGGTGGTTGAAGATGTACCTCTTCCTATTGCACTTCCGTTTGGATTTTTCCCATTTACAGACAAGTATTCTTCGGGTATCTTAATGCCAACTTATACGGATGAGTTGACTCGTGGCTTTGGGTTGACTAATGGTGGATATTATTTTGCAATTAATGATTATGCTGATTTGGAATTGCGTGGTGATATTTACACCAAAGGAACCTGGGCACTTACAGCCAATTCAAATTACCTGAAACGTTACAAATTTCGGGGTAGTCTGAGTATAAATTATCGTGAAGATGTGATTGGAGAAAAAGAAATTCCTTCAACTTTCAGTAAATCAAATAATTTGAGCATCAGATGGTCACATTCTCAGGATGCCAAGGCAAATCCCTATTTCAGTTTTTCTTCGAGTGTGAATTTCTCTACCAGCGGATATAACCGAAGTAATATTAATAGTTATTATAATCCGGCTCTTAACTCTGAAAATACGAAAAGTTCGAGTATATCATTTACTCAGCGATTTCCGGAAAGTCCATTTAATGTTTCTGGAAGTATGTTGATAAACCAACGGACAAAAGATTCAACTATCAGTTTGTCACTTCCTAATATCAGCATTTCTATGAGTCGTATTTATCCTTTCAAAAGAAAAGAGGTGGTAGGAAAAGAACGATGGTACGAAAAAATTTCTATGTCGTATTCAGGTACACTTGCAAATAGTATTGACACCAAGGAAAGTAAATTATTGACTTCTTCGTTAATACGCGATTGGAAAAACGGGATGAGACACAGCATTCCTATTAGTGCGACTTTTGATTTATTTAAGTATATAAATATTTCACCTTCAATTAATTATAATGAGCGTTGGTATTTGACTTCAATAGACAGAATGTGGGAAAAAACAACTCAAAAAGTGGAAACTGTAACCAAAACAGGGTTTAACCGTGTGTTTGATTTTAATATGGGAGTTTCGGCATCAACCACATTATACGGATTTTATCAACCAATCCGTTCAATTTTTGGTGATAAGATTGATCGTGTTCGCCATGTAATTAAACCTTCTATCGGATTCAGTTACATGCCTGATTTTGGTGAAGCTATGTGGGGATATTACGGAACTTATATCAAATCAGAAAGGGATGCCACCAATCCATTAGTTTATCGCGATCAGGTGGTTCAGTATTCGCATTACGAAAATAGCCTCTACGGGACTCCGGGTTCAGGAAAGTCTGGAAACATAAATTTCTCACTCAGCAACAATCTTGAGATGAAAGTGAAAAATGATATGGATACAACTGGAACAAAGCCTTTTAAAATTATTAGTTTGATTGATAATTTTTCGGTAAGTGGATCGTATAATATGGCTGCCGACTCAATGAAATGGTCAATTTTTAGTGCCGGACTTCGTATAAAATTAGGGAAAAGTTACACACTTAGCCTCAACGGTTCATTTGATCCTTATATGTATGGGCTGAATAGTAGTGGTTATCCGGTGAGAATTAATAAACTCCGATGGGAGAATGGCGGTTTCCCACGTTTTATGGGTACCAGCACGTCGTATAGTTACACGTTGAATAACGATACTTTTAAAAAGAAGTCATCCACTACAACTAAAAATTCATCGGGTGGTAAGGATGATAAATTACAGGGGAAAAATAATACAAATGATGCAAATTTGAGTGGCAATACGAATTCCAATCAGAATCAGGATAAAAAACAAGATAAAGATTTGGATGGATATCAGAAAGTTACTATTCCATGGAGCATAAGTTTCAACTATTCCATACTTTATGCTAATACAAATGTGTTTGATAAAACGAAAATGGAATATGAAATGGGTTTCACTCATAATTTTAGTGTTTCAGGAAATATATCATTGACCCCAAACTGGAAAATTTCGGCAAATTCATCGTATGATTTTAAAGCTAAACAGTTTACCTACACCAGTGTGAGTGTAAACCGAAGTCTGCATTGCTGGAATATGTCTGCCAGTATTGTTCCGTTTGGCATGTTTAAATCATACAATTTTCATTTAGGTGTTAATGCCAGCATGTTGCAGGATTTAAAATATGACAAGCAAAGCGGTTATGGAGTTACACCTATTACATGGTATTAATCCCGTGATTATTAACGGTATTTATTGAACAATTTTAGATGAAAAACAATTATAGAGTAATTGAAAACAGAATATAAATTTTATAAACCCGATAAAAAAATGAAAATTACAGCAAACAAATCAGTTTCGGCAGAATACGAATTGTACGTAGATGGCGAAGTAGAAGGAGAATTAGAATTAATGGAAAAAGCTACTCCGGAGCAACCATTGAGTTTTGTGTATGGTGTGGGCATGATGTTGCCTAAATTTGAAGAAAACCTTTTTGGAATGCAGGTTGGTGACAAATTTGATTTTGTAATCAACAACGAAGATGCATATGGTCCTTACGATGACGAAAGCGTGTTGGATTTGGATCGTGCAATTTTTGAAGTGGATGGCAAATTAGACGAAGAAATGATCTTTGAAGGTAATGTTGTTCCATTGATGGATGGTGACGGAAACCGCATTAATGCTCAGGTTGTAAGCATTTCTGACACGCACGTAAAAGTGGATTTGAATCATCCGCTTGCAGGTGAAAATCTTCACTTTAAAGGATCTGTACTTGAAGTTCGTGAAGCTACAGAAAAAGAACTTGCTGCCATTATGGGTGGTGGTTGCGGCTGTGGTAGCGGCGGTTGCGGTGATAGCTGCGGAAGTGGTGGTTGTGGTGACAATGAAGAAGAAATGGCTGACAGTTGTGGTTGCGGAAGTGGCTGCGGTTGTAACTAATCAGAAAATCTGATATAAGCTATCATGATGGATATCAAATGGTTTTATGCCGTTTGATGTCCATTTTTTTTAAGTATTCTTTTAAATTTAAAACTTTTGAATAACTTTGTACCAAAAGTTACTCAGGGACTTTATTATTATAACATCTCAGAACAAAAAATATTATGTCGAATACACTTGGAAAATTGTTTACGTTCACTTCGTTTGGTGAATCGCATGGTAAAGGAATTGGTGGAATTGTGGATGGATGTCCTTCGGGAATTGAACTGGACGAAGAATATATTCAAAACGAATTAAATCGTCGCCGTCCCGGACAATCGGCTATTTCTACGCCCCGAAAAGAAGGTGATAAAGTAGAGTTTCTTTCAGGAATTTTTGAGGGTAAAACGACCGGAACACCGATTGCATTCATTATTTGGAACGAAAATCAGCACAGTTCGGATTACGACCATTTGAAAGAAGTGTACAGACCATCGCATGCCGACTATACTTATCAACAGAAATATGGAATTCGTGACCACCGGGGTGGAGGTCGTAGTTCGGCTCGTGAAACAGCTTCAAGGGTTGTGGCCGGTGCCATTGCTAAATTGGCTTTAAAAAAACAGGGAGTCGAAATCACAGCTTACACTTCACAGGTAGGACATATTGTTATGACACAAACTTTTGAAACAGCCGATTTGAGCTTGATTGAAAGCAATGTGGTTCGTTGTCCGCAAACTGAAATTGCTGAACAGATGATTGAATATATTGCCGAATTGAAAAAAGAAGGTGATTCCATAGGTGGAATAATTTCGTGTGTTATCAAGGGAGTCCCGATTGGTTTAGGTGAACCTATTTTTGATAAATTGCAATCAAGGCTGGCACAATCAATGCTGAGTATCAATGCTACACACGGTTTTGACTATGGACGTGGATTTGAAGGAGTTAGTTTGAGAGGTTCGGAAATGAATGATTCGTTTATAAAAGAAGGAGATAAAGTTACAACTAAAACCAATAATTCCGGTGGAATTCAGGGTGGAATAAGCAATGGTCAGGATATTTATTTCCGCGTATTATTCAAACCGGTAGCTACTATATCGAAAAAACAAAATACACTTGATATTCATACCAATGAAGTGGAACTGGAAGCAAAAGGTCGACATGACCCTTGCGTTTTACCACGTGCAGTACCTATTGTTGAAGCAATGGCTGCAATGACCTTGTTGGATCTTTACTTGTGTCAGGCTCTTACTGTGTGAAACATTTGCAAATAAATAATGTTGGTGCAATGCACCTCCATTCAATTTGGGAATTTCATTCCTATTATATTATTTGTACCGCTCACCAATAATCAATTTCAAATCAATTGTGTAATATATTAATCAGATTACACTGTTTTTAAGTATAATAAAACATTTTCATTTTAATATTAAGTATATTTAATACATTTTCTTTTGTTAGATAAGAACATATTTAATTCTGTCTATGTTTTAAATTATATAACATTTTTAAGAAAAAATACACTATCTATATTGACAATATAAATTACAGGCTTTCAGTTTCACATAATCTAAACATTAGATAATGAATACATCTGATAACTTTCCGGATTGGCTATTGCAAAAATGGCAGGAAACAGCTGATTTACTGGCTGAATCTATCGGTGTTCCTGCAGCATTAATAATGAGGCATGAAAGTGATTATATGGAAGTTTTTACTTCGAGTCGCACAGAAAATAATCCATATATTGCAGGAACAAAAGATGAATGGCATGGTCTTTATTGCGAAACCGTTATAAAATCACAGAATGAACTGTTTGTGCCGAATGCATTAATTGATGAAAGGTGGAAAAATAACCCAGATGTAAAGCTCGGAATGATTGCCTATTTAGGATTTCCATTGAATTTCCCTGATAATGAACCGTTTGGCACACTGTGTGTGTTGGATAATAAAGAAAGGTATTTTACTCACCAGGATGAAAAATTAATACGGTTTCTTAGTGAGGTTATTGAGTTGGATTTACATTTGATTGATGAACTTGAATACAAATCAAACGAAATAAATGCAATAGTAAAAAAGGAAACTGAAATAAGAATAGATATTGAGAAAGAACTCAAAATAAATCAAGAACTTTATCGGATTATTGCCGAAAACTCGGCTGATACCATATCCATTTTAAATCCTATAACCCTTAAATATAGTTTTTTAAGTCCATCGGTTGAGAAACTTTTAGGTTATTCACAGGCTGAAACTATGTTATTAGGTCTTGTAGATTTAACTACGCCGGAATCTTTTAAAACAATTACAGAGCTAATTTCAAAGCGATTAGCTTATTTTATTGAAACTGATGAACATATTAATTACATTGATGAGTTTGAAGAGGTAAGTAAAGATGGTAAGATTATTTTTGTAGAAACTAATTCAAATTTCTTTTACAATCAACAGAATGAAATTGAAATTATCAGTATAACCCGTGATATTACTGAGAAAAAACTAACCGAAGAAAAAATAAAGCAAAATGAACTAAGGTTCAGAATGTTTACGGATTATTCACCGTTAGCATTTTACATGACATCGGGCATTGAGCAAAGGGCAGAATATATCAACCCAACCTATACCAAGTTGTTTGGTTACATACTGGAAGAAGTACCAAATAATGAAATATTATGGTCATTAGCCTATCCCGATGAGAACTATCGTAAACAAATAAAAGAAGAATGGGATCGAAAAGTTGCAGTTGCAAACGAAACAAACACCGAAATAGAGCCAATTGAAACTATTGTAACTTGTAAGGATGGTTCAAAAAAACACATCTCCTGGGGCTATATTTCAACCGGAATTCAGCAATGGACATTCGGGTTGGATATTTCTCATCAGAAGCAGTCTGAAGAAAGTATTCGGGAAATAGGCAACAATTACCTCAATCTTTTCAATTCTGTAAAACAGGCTATTTATATTCAGGATACTGATTTGACGTTTATTAACGTTAATCAGGGAGCTGTTGAGATGTACGGTTATGATAGAGAGTATTTTATTGGTCGAACTCCGGAGTTTTTATCAGCTCCGGGCAGAAATGATTTAAATTTAGTTGTCAACTTATCTCAAAAGGCATTTGAAGGTAAACCACAACATTTTGAATTTTGGGGACAAAAAAAAGATGGCACAGTTTTTCCCAAAGATTTATGGGTAGTAAAGGGTAAGTATTTTGGCAAAGATGTGTTAATTGCCTTGGCAACCGACATTACCGATCGCAAACAAGCTGAAATAGCACTAAAGGAAAGCGAATCTAAATATCAACAACTTTCTGACGCAACTTACGAGGCAATTTTTCTTTCGGTAAATGGTATATGTGTGGGACAAAACAACACGGCAGAACGTATGTTCGGTTATACGATTGATGAAGCGTTGGGAAGATATGGAACCGATTGGATTCACCCGGACTACAGAGACCTGGTGATGAAGAATATGATTTCAGGATTTGAACAATCCTACGAATGTGTGGCAATTCGTAAAGATGGAACTACTTTTCCCTGCGAAATTCAAGGTCGTATGTCCAAAAACGAAATGGGTGAACCGATAAGAATAACTGCGCTAAGAGATAATTCAGAACGTAAGCGAGTAGAGTTGAAATTACACGAAAATGAGGAAGAAAATCGTGCCATTTTAAATGCTGTACCCGATTTGATTTTCCATTTGAATAATGATGGCGTTTTCATTGATTATCGTTCGTCTGAAAATGCTACATTTTTTATTCAGCCCGAAAAGTTTCTTGGTAAAAAAATCAAGGATGTTTTACCAACCAAAATGTCTGTTCAGGCCATGTCGGCT
The DNA here is from genome assembly GCA_903830915.1 of uncultured Bacteroidales bacterium. Lineage (GTDB taxonomy): Bacteria > Bacteroidota > Bacteroidia > Bacteroidales > Paludibacteraceae > Paludibacter. The sequence continues at coordinate 5,018 of CAIKVR010000308.1, read as the reverse complement.
ATAGATAAAGCACTTCGAACTTCAAAAATGGTTATGTATGATTATTTTCTTGATATTGGAGAAGGTAAACGTGAATATTTTGAAAGCAGAATAGTGCCAATTTCAAATGATGAAGTAATTTCTGTAATCAGAGATATTACTGAAAGAAAACTGTTTGAAGATGAATTAAAGAAATCAAAAGAACAACTGAGTAATTTTGCAACACATATTCAAAACATTCGTGAAGAAGAAAAACTGGATATAGCCCGTGAGATACATGATAGTTTGGGACAGTTTTTGGTAGCATTAAAAATAGATATTGGGCTATTAAAAAGAAAGATTTCACACAAAGAAGATAAATTACACTCGGATGAAATTTTGTATGATGTTGAGAAAATTCTGCTTTCGGTTAATGATTCCATAAAATCATCTCGTAGGATTATTAATGGGCTTAGACCCGAACTACTCGAACAACTTGGATTCGAAGGTGCAGTAAAAGATTTTCTTCATGAATCGGAAGTGAGAAATCATTTTAAATGCGATTTTAAATGTGAAATACAGAATCATAAATTGGCTTATAATCAAGAACTTGCCTTGTTTCGTATTGTTCAGGAAGCATTAAACAATATTGTAAAATATGCCAATGCTACTTTAGTGAATATCCACTTAACTGAAAATAATGATATGCTGGTTCTGGAAGTTATTGATAATGGAATAGGGTTTGATGTAGAGAAAAAAGGGCGGCCGGATTCCTATGGGTTAATGGGCATGAGAGAGCGTGCTGTGTTGTTAGATGCTGATTTGTTTGTTATAAGTGAAATAGGAAAAGGTACAAAAATAAAGGTTGAAATTCCCTTTGTCAGAAATAACGAATTAGAAACTAATTAGCATAATTCATGTTAGTATCATCAAATCATTGGGCAATTATTATCAATCCTAAATCAGGAAAAAAAAGTTTCCGTCATCAGCAGAAATATCTTTTTCTAGCCCTGAAACATGCCGGTATTGATTTCGAATATAGGATGACAAAATTTACAGGGCATGCTTCCAAAATTGCACAGTATTTTGTACAGAAAGGGTATCAGAATATATTGGTTCTGGGTGGTGATGGTACTATAAGCGAAGTTATCAATGGAATTTTTAGTACTGAAATTATTAATACTTCTAATTTAAAAATAGCTTTGATTCCCAGGGGAACGGGTAACGACTGGGCACGTTTTTGGGGACTTACTACCGATTACAAAAAGACAATAGAAATATTTCTTAACGGCAAAATCCAACCTATTGATATAGGAAAAATAGAATATGAGTTGGAAGGCATGAAGGAGTCGCACTACTTTATTAATTCCATAGGTCTCGGACTTGATGCTGCGGTTGTGAATCTGACTCACCGGCTGAAAGAAATTTTTGGCAGTCATTCGTTTATGTACACTGTAGCATTACTGGGAGCTGTGTTTACCTATAAACCACATAAGGTCAGGATTTTTTCCGACGAAAAGAACATAACAGATTCCATGTTTACCATGAATGTGGCGAATGGATGTTACAGTGGGGGAGGGATGAAGCAAAACCCTAATGCAGTGCCTTATGATGGATTAATGGACGTGATGATGACAAAAAAGCCAACTCTGTGGGATATAATTACAGCATTACTTCGACTTTTCAACGGAAAATTATTGGAACATCCTGTTATTCAGTCATTTCAAACGCAAAATTTATTGGTGCAGTGTGATAAAACTGCTTTAATGGAAGCCGATGGAATAATTGTAAACGGATTCTCGCCTTTCAAAATCAGTATTATTCCCAATGCTATTCAGATGATTGTGCCCTGATAAATTTTTCCGCTTCATCTAACACATTCAATTTCCCTACATCAAGCATCCGGTAATCGTCGGGCACAAAACCATTGATGGTTTGTGTTCCGGTGTTATTCAGGTAAAAATCCATAATAGGAAATTTTGGTTCAAGGTTTTCCATTAAATCAAAAACACCGGCAGAAAGCATCTGAATGCCCGAGAAAGCTAATTTTGTAAACTGCTCCGGTTTGGAAAGGTGTGTCGGTTTGGTTTCGCCTGTTTTCTCGTTTATCCAACCTTTCAACTTTAAATCATCATCGAAAAGCAGGTAACGGAATGTTTCACGCTCGCTAACAACCAATGTGGCCAGTGAATTATTACGTATATGTTGATGGTATAGTGCCTTCAAATCAACATTCGACAAAATATCTACATTATGTACCAGAAATGGCTTCCCATCATCAAAGAACCGGGCAGCTTTCCGAATTCCACCGCCGGTATCCAGTAATTCATCCCGTTCATCCGACACTTCAATCCGAATTCCGAAATTGTTATTTGCTTTCAGAAATTCAATAATCTGATTGGGGAAATGGTGAATATTGACTATGATTTCATCGAAACCCACAGCTTTCAGTTTCAAAATCACATGCTCCAGCAAAGGCTTTCCGGCAATTGGAACAAGTGCTTTCGGTAAAATATCGGTGATGGGTTTTAAACGGGTGCCGAGTCCTGCGGCAAATATCATTGCTTTCATGCTATATTGATATTACTCACTTCGTTCGTGATATTATTTCTCTGATATGACTCACTTCGTTTGTGATATTATTTCTCTGATATTACTCACTTCGTTCGTGATATTATTTTTCTGAGTCTGTTTTTGGTTTTTGATTCATCAAAAGAGTTTGAGTTTTGATGAAATTATTGAGCTTGTAACCTAGGATATTATGTTCTGAATATAAAGCTTTATAATCCTCTTCTGGGATTAGTTTCCTTCTTTTTGCTTTATCCAGCCATGTTTTACTTTCATATAAAGAACCTCTGGCTATATAATAAAAGCTTCGGGAATCCCTGTAGGTGTTTCGTCCAAAACCTTCACTGATATTTGCACTTACAGAATCAGCAGCTCTAACCCACTGTTTGCCCACTGTATCTTTTGCAAAATACTCCCACTTAATTACATATTCCCACACCTTATCCGATAAAGTCATTGACAAATTATAAATTTCCAAATCTTCCAGTTTCATATTTAAAATGTTTTTATAATAACATATAATTATTTAACGAACAAAGTGAGACATATCACCGAAAGGTCATATCAATTAACGAAGTGAATCATATCACAGAATGTCATATCAAAGAAGATTAATATCGCGACCAGCAGGAGCAAATAACTTTGTAATCTTCCTCTCCCTATGCACAAGTTCCACTTCCACGCCAAATTTTTGCGAAATATGTTCAGCCATTTTTTGAGCAGAATAAACTGAACGATGTTGACCGCCGGTGCAACCAAAACCTACCATAAGATTAGCAAATCCACGTTCCTTGTAGCGTTTCACGGAATTATCTACTAACTCAAAAGCGTGTTCAAGAAAAACGGTTATTTCACCATCTTTTTCCAAAAACTGCTTTACAGGTTCATCTAATCCTGTGAGCTGCATGTATTCAGTGTATTTCCCTGGGTTATGAATGGCTCGGCAATCGAAAACAAAACCTCCACCATTGCTGGATGTGTCTTCCGGAATTCCAATTCGATAAGAGAAACTAAATACTTTTACCAACAACGTTTTCCTTTCGTCTGGTTTTTTGTTGAACTGCTCCAACTCAGTTATATGTTTCAGTATTTCAACCAGATAGGGATATTCAGAATAATCATTCTTCAATAATTGTTTCAGGTTTTCGATGGCAAAAGGAATGCTTTGCAAAAAGTGAGCTTTTTTCTCAAAATATCCCCTGAATCCATAAGCTCCAAGTACCTGTAAGGTTCGGAAGAGTACAAAATGGTTCAACTGTTGGCGAAAATCAACTTCATCCACCGGAATCAGCTCTTTCAGACTGTCTAAATAAACCTTCAACAATTCTTCACGCAATTCATCACTGAAATTAGCTTTGGCCTGCCACAGAAACGACGCCACATCGTAAGCCAGCGGTCCACGACGACCACCCTGAAAATCAATAAAGTAAGGCTCTCCATCTTTAATCATCACGTTGCGGCTCTGAAAATCGCGGTACATAAACGTATCGGTTTTCGAACGTAATAATACTTCTGAGAAACGTTCAAAATCATTTTCAAGCAGGTTTTCCTGAAAGTCAACTCCGGTAGTTTTCAGAAAATTATATTTAAAATAGTTCAAATCCCAAAACACTGAACGTTCGTTGAATTCAGGTTGAGGATAACATACCGAAAAATCAAACCCCTTTGCCCCAAGCACCTGAACAAGCGGAAGTTTGCGCATGGTTTTGCGTAACATTTCCTTTTCGGCTTCCGAAAACATACCAGATTTACGCCCTTCATCCATAAAATCGAAAAGCAACATATCGCCCAAATCATTTTGCAGGTAAAATTTATGGTCTGACGTTTTGGCGAGAATCTGAGGTACCGGTAGCCCAAGTGTCTGAAAATGCTTCGACATGGCAATAAAAGCAATGTTTTCATCAATCGAAGTACCTTCAACACCTATCACCGTTGACTTTTCGCCATGCAGCCTAAAGTAACGACGTGGCGAACCGGATGCAGTAAGCTCATGTGTGCTGAGCAGGTCTTCGTGAGTGTATTCTCTGAAAAGAGTTTCTAATGGTGTCATGAAAAAATGGGTAATTGTAGTTATAATAATGCAAAGATACAACATCATTTTAAATGGAGATAAATGTGTTGGACAAAATCAACATCCCTCTCAGTTAGTTGCATGGGATGTATTACACCTCCATCACCCCACCTACATATTTACAATCTTATCAGTCATGCTTGCATGACTAAAATTAGTTTTAAATCAGTTTAATTATTATCCGTAATTATCAGCATCTCCTTGTTGAAAATTAAGGAACTGAAATGGTATCTGTTTATAAAACAGGAATGTGATTTTGATAATAAAACAAAAACAGAAATTATACCAAATGTATTTATAAAATAGTCCAATTAGTTTAATTTGATTTTATTTATTATCTTTGGACTATAATATAAATACATATTTATTATGGCACATGCAAAAATTATAATCATAAACGAAACAGAAAAGGACATAAAGT
>CAIKVR010000307.1 GCA_903830915.1 uncultured Bacteroidales bacterium | reverse complement strand
TTGGCTTTGGCTTTGGCTTTGGGCTGTACACTAACAACATATTTTGTCATTACCTGAAATTCAGAGACATTGAATTCAACTTTTAAATGCTTCGGAGTCAAAGGTTTTGATGATCTTGCCGGATTTTTAAAGGATTTTTCTACCAACTTTTTTGCGTTGATTATTCCCAGAAAAAAAGTGATGATTTTTGCCTGAACCGACATAAATAGTCTATTTTTAGATTGATTTGAACTTTGTGTTTATTGTTTTGTTTTAGAATTTAAAATTTCAAAAGTAATAATTCTGTTTAATTGTAGCAATATATTTGACTTTTTTTATTCGGAAATTTAGCTATCTTTGCATTTAACTAAAATACAGCTTATAATATGGAAGAAAATTCAACAATTAAGCCAATAAGTATTGAAACAGTAAAAGATCTTTGGTCAAAGACTTATAATACAGATGGAAAACCAGATTGGTCGCATATTTTTCCGTATTATCACAAAGAAATCGTTTTTCAGGACACTATTCAGCGAATAGAAGGTATTGAAGATTTTACCGCCATGTGTAATCGCCTGACCAGGCGCACCCACCAACTGAACATGGAAATTGTGTCGATAGCTCAGAACGACAATATCATCATTTTCGACTGGATTATGACCATGATGTTCAAAAAATATCCCAGCACACCTATGTACGGTTCAACCAAACTTACTATCAGTAAAGATGGTTATATACTGCAACAACGTGATTACTATGATTTATGGGGTGATATTTTCAATAATATTCCACATTGGAATAAAATGTATCGTCGGTTTTTAATCAAAAAATTTGGATAATGAGTAAGAAATTTGAATTTCCGCCGGAGTTAGACTTTATTCGTGCCGGTCGACTTCCTCAAAAAGTTTCTAACACATCGATGGATGGAAAAATCTGTGTGATAACCGGAACAACATCGGGTGTTGGTTATCAGGCTGCAATCCGACTCGCAAAAGCCGGAGCAAAGATTGTAACTATCGTTCGAAACAAAGCTAAAGCCGAAAAATTATGCGATGAAATTTGTGCCTTTTCTGCATGCAAGCCTGATTATTATATTGCTGATTTTGCAAATCTGACTGAGGTAAGAAAAGCGACAGAAGCTATTTTGGCAAACTATCCACACATTGATGTACTGGTAAATAATGCCGGAGTACACATGACCACACGCCAACTCACGGTGGATGGTTATGAAACTGCTTTTGCGGTAAATCATCTGGCATCGTTTCTGATAACGGGTTTATTGCTGAAACGAATCGTTGAAAGCGCACCATCCAGGATTATTCAGGTGAATTCCGAAGGTCATCGCTTCAATGGATTGAAAATTGATGATCTGAATTGGGAAAAACGCAAGTATGGTGGTTATGGTGGTTACGGTGCCTCTAAAACGGCTCAATTGATGACCGTTTGGGAATTGAATGATTTATTGCAGGGAAAGGCTGTAACGATAAACGCCATGCACCCCGGAGCTGTTAAATCAAATATAGGTCATAATAATGGGGTATTGTATAATTTGTTTTCAAAGTTTTTGATTCAACCAACGCTAAAGAAACCTGAAATATCGGGCGAGGCTATTTATTATCTGGCTTCATCTCCCGAGATGGAAGGTGTCAGCGGGAAGTTTTTCAACCTCACCAACGAAGAGATTCCGGCACCTCATGCCCTTAATAGAGAACTTGGTAAGCAAATTTTTCAACGAAGCAAAGAATTAGTCCAATTAGACAAGGAAGATATTTATGAAGTATGATGCAGTAGTGGTAGGCGGTGGCATTGCAGGACTGACAGCCGCAGCATATCTGGCACGAGCCGGACAATCGGTAGTGCTTTTTGAAAGACAGCAAAAGGTTGGCGGATTGGTACAAACCTTTGAACGTAATGGTATTTATTTCGACGGAGGATTGCGCTCCATTGAGAATTCGGGAATTGTGTTTCCCATGCTCAAACAGTTGGGCATTGATATTGAATTTAGCAAGAGCAATATCTCTATTGGCATAGCCGACAGCGTGATGAGATTGCAGGGCAAAGAAAGTGTAACTGAATATGAGGAGTTTCTGAAAGTGCAATATCCTGATAATGCCAATGATATTACAGCCATTATAGGGGAAATAAAAAAAATAATGGGTTATATGGATGTGCTTTACGGGATTGATAATCCGGCATTTCTGAATATGACCGAGGACAGGGAATATTTGATGAAAGTGATTCTGCCCTGGATGTTTAAATTCATTTTCACCATTCGGAAAATTAAAAAAATCAACGAGCCGGTGGAAGAATACCTGAAACGGTTTACAACCAACCAATCGCTTATTGATATTATTGCTCAACATTTCTTCCAGAAAACGCCTACATCATTCGCCCTGAGTTATTTCAGCCTGTATCTCGACTATCATTACCCGAAAGGCGGAACGGCAACGCTAATTAAGAAACTCGAAGATTATATTATTCAGCACGGTGCTACGATAAAAACATCCGTTAGCATACAGAGCCTGCAACCCGAAGAAAAATACGTGCTTGACACCGAAGGAAATCGCACCGATTACACAAATCTGATTTGGGCAGGTGATTTGAAACAGATGTATAACATCATTCCGCTGGAAAAACTAAACAATACAAAATTAGTCCGTAAAATTGAAGAGAAACGTTCATTATTGAAGGATATGAGAGGTGGTGATTCCGTGTTTACTGTTTATTTGTCGGTACAGGAAAAGATAGAGTATTTTGCGAAAATCTGCACCGGACATTTTTTCTATACACCCGATAAACGAGGCTTGTCAATTGTTCAAAAAGATGATATTGAAGAATTTCTGAAAGCGAAAAATATTGATAAGGATAATTTTGAATTGAAATCAAAAGTCAAGAAATACCTGGAAGATTATTTCAGACTAAATACCTTTGAAATAGCTATTCCAGCATTACGGGATGCTGATTTAGCACCCGAAGGACAAGCCGGACTAGTTGTAAGTTTACTTTACGATTATAGTTTGAGCAAAAAGATTGACGAATTTGGCTGGAATGCCGAAATAAAAGAATTTCTGGAACAAGTTACCATTCAGATTTTGGAAGAAAGTATTTTTCCCGGGCTGAAAGATAAAATCATCGGTAGCTTTTCATCATCACCACTTACCATCGAAAAGCTGACAGGAAATACGGATGGTGGAATAACCGGTTGGGCATTTACCAATCCGTATATACCTGCGATAAGTAGCATGCTTGGAATTGCTAAATCAGTCGAAACACCCTTACCTTCGATTTTTCAAGCGGGACAATGGACATACAGCCCTGCAGGTTTCCCCATATCTATTCTGACAGCTAAATTAGCTTCTGACAGAGTCTTGAAAAACAAAATCTGAAAACTGGATTAAAGCATTAAACGCAAAAGCCCTGCAAAATTATTTGCAGAGCTTTTGCATTTCCAGTTTTAGCTTATTTTTTTGCAAGCAGTTTCTCAATATCATCGGTAATCTCTTCCGGTTTTACAGTAGGAGCGAAGCGTTTAACGGGCTTACCACTGCGATCGAGCAAGAATTTAGTAAAATTCCATTTAATGTCATTTCCCATCGTGCCACCGAGTACCGTTTTCAGATACTTATAAATTGGATGTGTATTGTCGCCGTTAACATCAATTTTTGCAAACATTGGGAAGTTTACATTGTATTTCAAGGAGCAAAATTTGGCGATGTCGGCTTCATTGCCGGGTTCTTGACTCAAAAACTGATTGCAGGGGAAACCCAGAATCACAAGTCCCTTTGATTCATACTTTTTGTACAACACTTCCAGTCCTTCATACTGCGGTGTAAAACCGCACTTACTGGCAGTGTTCACAATCAACACCACTTTCCCTTTATAATGACTCATATTGATTTCTTTGCCATCTATCGATTTAGCATTGAAGTCGTAAAAACTCTGATTAGCGGCATTGGCTTTTTCCTGAGCATTTGAGCTGAATACGGAAAAAACAGAAAGAAATAAAGTTGCAATATTCAATTTCATAAATGATTTGTTTTTAATTGGTTTGTGATTAAAAACAAACTCAGTAGTCTTTTGTTCAAAAAAAAACCGCTGATTACATTGATTTTCGCAAAGAAGAATTCTGCAAAACCAGTGTAATCAGCGGGAAATAATTTGTAATAAATGAGAAAAGTATTTTACATTTCGATAATATTTGCGAAATCTTTCCACTGACTTGCTTGTTGATAAACACCTTTTGTCCCTGCAGGAACATACAAACGACAAGTTTTGGTATTAACGTTATAGAACACTGACCATGATTCAGTTCTATTGTCAACTATAAATTGAATAGGGGTGGTCGAGTACTCGTAAATAGAATTTAACCCGTTACAATTTACAAAAGCATGGCTGGAAATTGAAGTTACAGAAGCGGGAATATTTATCGAATTTAACCCAGTACAATTCATAAAAGCGCTTTCGCCAATGGTGGTTACCGAAGAAGGAATAATTATCGAAGTTAACCCTGTACAATCTACGAAAGCACCTGAATCAATAGTTCCTACGGTTTCAGGAATGCTAAAACTACCAGTCTTGGCAGGTGGAATTTGTTTCAGGGTAGTTTGACCAACATCGAACAAAACACCGTCAATGCTTGTAAAAGATGGATTATCGGTTGCTACATTAAAGTTAGTTATACCGGTACAGCCTTTAAAAGCATAATACCCAAAATAAGAAATTGAATTTGGAATTGTAAAAGTGCCTGATAAACCTGTACAATTAGAAAAAGCATAGTCGAAAATGAAATTAACGGAGGTGGGAATGATAATTGACGTAAGCTTAGTGCAATTTGAAAAAGCTGCAAAATCTATTGAATTTACTGTGCTTGGAATTTCAAAAGATCCAGTTTTGCTAGTCGGACAATATTTTAAAGTTGTTTGAAAATAATCGAACAAAATACCTTCAATACTTGAAAAATTTGGGTTGTCAGGTACAACATTTATCGGACAAACACAATCCTTAAAAACAGCATTTCCCAGACTGCTGAGTGTTGTAGATATATTTATTGCTGTCAGACTACTACAATTTTCAAAAGCACCATCATTAATAGTCATAAGTTTTGAAGGCAGATTTAATATGCCTGCAAGCGCTGTGCAACTATAGAAAGCAGATTCGCCAATAAATAACAGTGAATCAGAAAGTTGAACTGATGTAAGTGCGGAGCAGAATGCAAAAGCAGAATAACCGATAGTATCCACTTTAGTTGGTATAATCACTTTCTCAGTTAATCCACTACAGCGTGTAAAACAACGGTTGCCAATATTTTTCAATTCAGCAGGAAGGTTTAATGACTTTAATCCGGTACAACCAACAAAAGCTGATGCGCCTATGACTTTGATATTTTGTGGGAATGTTATTTTATTTAACGAAGTCAGACTGATGTTTGTTATCGGATTATAAAATGCATAATTGGGTATCGAATTTGCCTGATATTCGTAAATTTCAATTCCTCCAGTACCTTCATAGCCTTTGTATGCTTCAATTGTTACACCCGACAAATCAAGTTCATTTAATTCTGACATATGGTCACGAATTGTTTTGAAATCGCGACTATCTATTTTTCCACTAATTTTCAAGCTATTGATGCCACTCAGATTAGTTAAATTGAGGGCATTCGCCAAACCTCCGGGTTTCTCAATAACTACGGTTTTGTTTACAAATGAAAAAACATCTTTGTCTCCACATCCTGTAAAACTAAAAATCATCAAAATGGCAGCAAGTAGTGATAATGAAATTTTCTTCATAAAATAATTGTTAAATAATTGGAAATTTTATAAATCATTTCGACAAAAATACATAAACTTTTGAAATTGACAAACACTTAATAAAAAAATCCTGTCATGCATTTGCATGACAGGATTCATTAAATCAAAGTTAATCTATTCAATATGAATGCTTGAACTGACATGCTCTGTTTTTTTTATTGATTTTGGATGACCCTTACAATCAATGTCACTGGCACCTTTGGCTTCTGCATTCAGACTTTCGGTGGCGTATACATTGGCATGAGTTGCGCCCGTGACAAGAATATCAGCATTCTTAGCTATCAATTCGGTAGCTTCGATTTCGCTTGCACCCACTCCGTTGACTTTTAGAGTATGGCAGGTTCCTTTTATATCTACTTTTGAAGCACCTTTGGTTTCCAAATTAAGTGTGCCTGCAATGTTTAGATCCAAATCAGCTTCACTGGCACCCAGTAATACAAGTGAAAATTCTTTACTTACCAATTGATTTTCTGTGTTTATTTTACAAGCGCCCTTAGCTAAAATGTTTTTCAACGAATCAGACGAAACTGATATTTTAAGAGTTCTGTTAAGTAAGAAATGTTCAGAATATATATGCAGTACACCATTTTCGACTTTGGTAATTACTTTTAAATTAAAATCTTCAGGACTGGAAACAACAACATTATGTGCCGAATCTTTTTTAAGTATCAATTCAAAATTACCGGATATTTCAATTGCATGAAAGGGATCTAGCCTACGTACCTCATCAACAAGAGGTTTATCTTCATCACTCCATGTAAAACTTAATGGATGTCCTTCGTTATTGCGAAAATGAACCAGTGCACTCCCACCAACACTGAAGAACATAAACAAACCGGCAAACCAAAGTATCAGAATTACCCACGAAATGCTATGATTAGATTGATGATGTCCTGAAATCAAGCGAATAGCCCAATAAATGAGTATAAATATCGGTCCACCAATGAGTAAAATCAACGAAATGACTAAGAATATCATTTTTTCAGGACTAATCATTCCCAAATTTGAGAATCCATCTAATCCAAAACCATGAAGTACAGTTGGTTCAAAAATCACTAGGAATAGTGCCAGAATTAATGCACCAATTACGATTATACCCACCATGCCAAGAACTACGCCAATAAAACCGAAAATTATTTTGAAAAACCAGCGTAGAATTAGCAGAATCCGCTCACCAACTGACGAAGCAGAATGTTTGAATTTCTCGCTTTCCATGTAGTTTTTCACGTTGTTTATCTCTGTTTTAATATTCTCCACAGTCACATCTTCGCCCTGCATTTCAAGGCGTTGCGAAGCAGTAACTGCTGCCGGGGCCACAAACCAAACTACTATATAAATTGGTATAATAAATCCAACACCCAAAAATACGAGCACCACCAGAATGATTCTAATCCAGGTTACGTCGATGTTAAAATACGCTGCGAGACCGCCCGCAATACCGCCTAAAATTGAATTTTCCGGATCACGATAGAACCTGCGTGATTTTTGTTGTTTTTTGTCATCTTTCTGCGCTTTGGGTGCTTCTTCCTCCTCGTCCGTATACTGACTTGGTTTGCCCATAATTTCTATGATTTCCTCTACATCCGAAAGTGTAACCACATTCTTGTTTTTCTGAAGTTTTTCAGAAAAAAGCTCAGCAATTCGGGCTTCAATATCAGCCATTATTTCTTTCTTTTCATCTTCCGACTGAAAATGATCTGCAATTTCGTGAAGATAGCGCTGTAACATATCGAATGCGTCGTCGTCGATGTGAAAAACGATGCTATTCAGGTTCACTGTTAATGTCTTTTTCATAACTTTTTATTTTTAGTCATAAGCCAAAAGGCTAATGGAACTGTTTTTTTAATTATATAATTGAAATTAGTTCTTTAAGCAGCTCCCTTCGAAGGGTTTGGAGATGCTTTGATTTTACGTACAACATCATTGATTTCTTCCCAGGCACTTTCCAGTTCATTCAGAAATTCTGCCCCTTTTTCGGTCATTTCATAGTATTTACGTGGAGGTCCCTGTGTTGATTCCTCCCAACGGTAATCCAGCAATTCGCTGTTTTTGAGCCTGGTGAGCAAAGGATACAAAGTTCCTTCCACCACAATTAGTTTTGCGTCTTTCAGTTCGGCAATAATGTCCGAAGTGTAAGCAGACTTTTTCCTGAGAATAAGCAAAATGCAATATTCCAGATAGCCTTTACGCATTTGCGATTTGATATTGTCTGCGTTCATTTTTTTTTGTTTTTGCCCCCTAAATCCCCCTAAAGGGGGACTTCTCAGAGGGAGTTATAGGTTTAAATAATTTAATGCATTATATATTCACCCTTTAGGGGTTAAGGGGCATTATTTCAGTAATTCAAGCATTTTTACTCTGAAAAAATACTGATACTTTGCCTGAACTCCTTCGGACAGTACTTGGGTCATATTGCTTTTGGCCTGATACAATTCGTACAAAGTTGCTTTTCCACCTTCATATTTCTGATTCGTAAACCGATAGGCTTCGCGACTGGCCACTTCAGATTTTTTGGAAGCATCCCAACGACTTTTTGCACCTAAAGCGTTGTAATATGCTTGTTGAATCGATTTTTTTAGTTCAAGTTTAGCATTATCCATGCTTATTTTGCTGCTTTTCACTCCCAGTTCAGCCGAACGAACACCGTTGCGCACTTCAAATTTGTTGAAAATAGGTACTCTCAAACTCAATCCTATTTGCGCACTCATGTTATCACTCAATTGTTGTGCGAAACTGTTATTGGTTGGTAAATTGCTCAGATTATAATAACTTGTACCATAATTAGCACCTAAACTCAGCGAAGGATAATAGTTCCCTTTGGCAATCAAAACGTTATATTCGCTACTTTTTAACCTATATTCAGCACCTTTTATTTCAGGTCGGTGGGTTAAAGCGCTTTGAAATACCGCATCAGCTGTCAGCAATTGCAAATCCGATTCGGATAAATTATCGGGAGCAACCACATCCATTTTCTCAAAATTGTCAATCTCGAGATATTGAGCCAAATCAAGCAACGATAGTTTCAATGTGTTTTCAGCCTGTAAGCGGTTCATTTCTTCTTTGGCTTCCTGTGCCAGCAAATCAAGAAGTTCGCCTTCAGCCAGTTTTCCGGCAGCTACCAATCCTTTGCGCTGTTCAATTTTGGTACGGGTAAGAGCCAGTTGATCTTCTGCAATCTGAAGTAGTTCCTTATTCAGCAGAATTTGCATAAAACCAAGTGCCACATTCATGGTTATGTCCTGTTTGATTTTCTCCAAATCGGCATTGGCAGCCATCATATCTTCTTTACTGGCATCAATGCTATACTTCATTTTCATTCCATCGAATAAAGTAAGTTGGGCATTTAAACCTGCCGATGTAGAATTTTTCGGATTTATAAACTTATCTACTGATTGTCCAAAGTTCCAGTTTTGACTGGCCGAAGCATTCAGGTTTGGCAGCAGATTCTGACGTGCTTGTTCGTAAGCAATATCCTTATTATTTTTTGCCAGTGCCTGTTGTTTCACTGTACGATTGTTTGTCAGTGCCGTATCCACACATTGTTGAAGCGTCCATGGTTTTTGTGCCATCATTAATAAGGGCACAAAAAGCAACGCAATTATTATGTTTTTTTTCATTTTTATTAATTGAAAATTAGCTAATTGGAAATTATTTCTTTTCTTCTTTCTTTGGAGCATCAGGTTTCTTTTCCAGAATTTCAGCACCACGGATTTTGTCTTTCAGTTTCAGACCGCTTTTCACTTCTATTTTTATGCCATCGGATAATCCGAGTTTAACCTGTTTCTTTGTAAATGCCTGTGGTTCTTTGGTTTTAAGTACGTAAACAAAGGCTGTGTCGCCACCAAATTCCACGCAGCTTTCAGGTATGGTAATCAGACTTTCCTGTTTGGTGAGTAAAATCTCGGCATTGGCACTATAGCCGGCACGCACATAAACTCCTTTTGGAACTTTTACTGCAGCTTTCATTTCGAACATAATAGCTCCGTTTTCTTCTTTCCCTTTCGGGGAAACATATTCAAGCTTGGCAGTCAGTTTCTGATCCTGCAATGCTCCAATGGTAATGTTCATCGGCATTCCTACTGAAACTTTTCCAACTTCGGTCTCGTCCAGTTTTCCTACGAAAAGCATATCATTCATATTGGCTACCGTGGCAATTGTAGTTCCATCGTTGAAATTATTCGACTGAATCACCGAATTTCCTACTTTGATGGGGATATCCAGAATAGTTCCGTTAATGGTGGAACGAACCAGTGTGTTGCTTATCTGCGATTTATCATTCGAAACTCCATCTCGTATCAAACTCAGGTTGTCTTTAGCAGTTTTTAGTTCTTCTTTGTCGTTGTTGTACTGAAGTTGCGTTCTCTCAAATTCTTCTTTCGAAATAACTTTATCCGCAAAAAGTTTTGAATCACGGTCGTAATTCTTTTTCGATTGGTCGAACGAGATTTGAGCCCGTGAAACACGTGATTCAGCACTGTTTAGGCTAACCATATCCGGAATTAACTTGATTTTAGCTATCACATCACCGGCTTTTACCTGATCGCCAGCTTCTTTATAAACCGCTGCAATAATCCCTGACATTTGAGGTTTAATGAGAATTTCATTGCGTGGATCAACTTTTCCGGTTGCTACCGTATGTTTCTCGATACTTCCGGTTTTTACCACTTCAATTTCATATTTTTTTACTTTTGGACGGGATTTTTGCCATAAAAACCAGAATGTCCAGATTACTAATGCTCCAACAAGGATGAGTAACGCGAATTTTAATACTTTTTTCATAATGCTTTTTTATTTGTTATTCCTATAATTATAAATTCTTGGCAAGCCAAGCGGCGAGCCGAGCGGTAAATATTTAAATCGTAAATTGTATTATTCTTCCCTGATTGCTTCAATTGGTTTTATGCTCATAGCACGGTTTGCGGGAATAAATCCGGCTAAAGTGCCAATAACCAATAAAATAAAGAATGCAGCTACTCCAACGGTAAAGCTGATTTGGGGATCTTTGAAAAACTGGTCGCCCTGACTGAGTGCATAACCCACAAGTTGAAGGAGTCCCACACCGAGCATTAAACCGGATATCCCTGCAATAATAGTCAATACAATACTTTCTGTCAGAATTTGAGTAATGATATTTCGCGGAGTAGCGCCTAATGCCCTTCTGATACCAATTTCTTTGGTTCGTTCCCTAACGGTTACCAACATAATGTTACTTACACCAATTCCACCTGCAATGAGCGTTCCCATTCCTACAAACCAGATTAAAAATCCAATTCCTAAACCGAGGTACAAAAACATGGTAAACTGATCCTCTATATTCATGGCAGTCAAAGCTGCTTTATCAGTGGGTGAAATTTCATGTTGAGCTCTCAAAACCTCGGAAATTTTATCTTCAATAACTTTCACTTTAATGCCCGGTTGAGCTGTGGCTGCTATAAAATGTACTTTATTCCCCTGATTAAATGCTTGTTGCATGGTGCTGAATGGCAGGATTACCGACTCTTCGCTTTTTCCACCGATATTCACGGTCGATTTATTTCGCGCAACCCCAATCACCTGAAAATAAATACCATTTACCTGTATGTTTTTACCTATAGGATTTTCAGCCTTGTCAAAAAGCACTTCATACACACGCTCACCTATCACACATACTTTTCGCTTTTCAGTCATGTCGATATCGTTAATATAACGCCCATAAATCATTTTACTTTCAACAATTTTATTGTACGAAGGAAAATTTCCCTTGATGTTGAAAGTTCCAGATTTATCTTTCCTAGAAGTATTATTTGCTGAATTTCCACCAAAAAGTACAGGTGCCATGTATTGAAGTTCAGGTACTTTTTGAATCAGAATCGGTAAATCTTCGTTTACAATATTCCAGTTTCTGCCTTTTTTGAAACCCTTATATGCTTCGGTGGTCGATTCTGTCCAGAAAAAGCATGAATTTGTTGCAAATCCTTCAATATTAGCCGACATTCCACGTTGAAGTGCAACTCCTGCACCCACCATCACCACGAGCATAAACATTCCCCAAAATACTCCGAAAGCGGTCAGAAAACTTCTTGATTTATTGTGCGTTATGGTAAACCATATTTCCTGCCAGCGGTTTATGTCGAAAATTCCCCTCAACCATAATTGTAACGTGGTAGGTTTTTTCGGATTTTCTATGTTAATTGAACTATTCATCCAAATTAATTGTAAATTGTAAATGACTAAATTGTAAAATATTTTTTCTTCTTTCTCCCTCTCCTCTTGGAGAGGGCTGGGGTGAGGTCTATTCTTCCCTCATTGCCTCAATCGGTTTAATCCGAACGGCACGTCTGGCTGGCATATACCCTGCAATTACCCCAGCAATAATTAAAATACTGGTTGAGATAAGTACGATTGAAAGTTCAACAGTAGGGTTTTTAAAAACTGTCATTCCTGTATCAGAAGCACTTTGAGCAGCTGATTGAACCAAAAAATAGTTGATAAGTTCAGTAAGTCCGATTCCAAGCATCATCCCAATATATCCAAAAATGGTGGTTATAATAATTGATTCAAGTACAATAGAACGTAGAATAGATGCCGGTGGAGCTCCAATGGCTTTACGGATACCAATCTCACGGGTGCGTTCTTTTACAGAAACCAACATGATATTGCTTACTCCAACAATTCCAGCTATCAACGTAAAGATTCCGATAATGGAAACAAAAAGTGTAATTCCACCAAATATTTTCAATGTTTCAATGTAGTCTTTTTGTGAGTTCCAAATCCACAATGCACGTGGATCTTTCGGGTCGAAACGAAGGCTGGAAGCCATCTCTGATTTTAATTTGTCGGTAAATTGATTGTTTGCTTCTTCGGTCTGAAGTCCGTTCACCGTGAAAGCCATGTTATTGAACTTTTTGTCAGGGTTATAAATCAACTGTGCTGTAGTGAAAGGAATATACCCGTTTGAACCGCCCCACCGTTCAGCTTTTGTGTTTACTCCGATAACCTGAAACATAATATTTCCAACTTTTATATACTGTCCAAGCGATGATTTACCTTTAAAAAGCACATCTTCAATCTTTTTATCGATAACAATTACTTTTTTATAGGCTTTCAAGTCCAGTTCGTTTATAAATCGTCCGCCATTATCGGAGAATTTCAGTTTGAAAATATCATTGTAAGTCGGATTTACACCTTTAATTCCATAACTCCCATATTCACTTTTGTAGGTAAAAGTTTGTTGTTTTTCAATAACCCCGGTTTGTCTGTCGGTTTCTTTCATTTCAGTTTTTACATCCGAGATTTGTCTTTCTGCAAATGGCAGTTGACGGTCAGCTTTCAATCCATCGTATGGTAGTGAAGAAGTTCCCGACCACATCTGAACCAAATTCGAAGCGCGTTCACTAAAATTACTGGTCACTCCATTTTTCAACCCGTTGCCGGCTCCCAGCAGTACAATAAGGATAAAAATTCCCCATGTAACCGATAATCCTGTAAGCGTTGTCCGCAACTTATTGTGCTTAAGTGTGGCGAATATTTCCTGTAAAGTATTGATTGAGAACATATTTTTGTTATTGGTTGATTGGTTCGTTAATCTATTAATTTGTTCCTAGTTTCCTTGTGTACCATTTCCTCGTCTACTATTTTACTTTCTCTCTATATTCTCAATCAGTCCATCTTTAATGTGGATGATTGATTTTGTTTCGTCGGCAACCGATTTTTCGTGTGTTACAATAATTGTTGTCAGACCGTTGGCGTTTAAATCGCCTAACACTTTCATCATTTCCACTGTGGTTACGCTATCCAAAGCCCCGGTTGGTTCGTCAGCCAGTAGAATCTGTGGTTTGGAAATGATGGCACGTGCAATAGCCACACGCTGCTTTTGTCCGCCCGACATCTCGTTGGGTAAGTGGTATGCCCAATCTTTCAATCCCATTTGGTCGAGATATTCCATGGCAATGATATTTCGTTTCTTGCGGCTTACGTTTTTATAATAAAGCGGCAAAGCTACATTTTCCAGTGCATTTTTGAAATTAATCAGGTTGAACGACTGGAAAACAAAACCAATCATTTCGTTGCGGTATACTGCAGATTGTTTTTCCGTCAAATTTTTTATCAACGTACCATTCAGCCAATATTCACCCGTATCGTAATTATCCAGAATGCCCAGAATATTTAGCAATGTAGACTTTCCCGAACCCGATGCACCCATAATGGAAACATACTCGCCTTTTTCAATCTGCAAATTAATTCCTTTTAGCACATGTAGCGAGGCTTGCCCCATGTCGTAGGTTTTGTTTATGTCTTTAAGTGTAATCATTTAAATATGTTTGAAAGTTTGAAAGTTCAACGTTTGAAAGTTCAGTTTTAATACCGACTATCAACTATTTACTACCAACTAATTTTGAATCACGGTGCAAATATAAATGGAATTATAGTACCTTGCAATACATAGTACTGTATTTATAGAAAATTAATCAATTTAAATTTCAAAGAATCCTTATTTTAGACGGATTTTTGAATAAAAACAGATTTAAAGTTAACTTATATTAACTATCAGATGTTTCAAAAATTTGTATTTATTCCACAGATTTCTTTGCCTGTAGTTTTATTGGTGTGTAGATACGCTCTATCAAACTGCGATTCTCCGTGATTATTTCAGCAGTACCGTTCATTTCTCCGTTAAACTTCAATTCTTTATTTACTGTTGAGCGTAGACCTTTTGGAAATCCTACTTCAACCATATAATAATCGTTGTTGGCAACAAGGGATATACCTTTAGTTTCAGCTTTTAGGAAACCATATTCCATATACGGATAACCTGCTACTTTGATATTTACCTTCTGCCCAATCTGTATTTTACCTGAACCTGAAGCAGGAACTTTTATCTTACCAATCAACTGCCCGGGTTGATGCGAAACAATGGCAAATACTTTATCTCCGGCATTGACAAACTGATTACGTTTCCAAAAAGTATTGAAGGTAACAACACCCGATTGCGGGGCTATCAACAAATAGTTTTGTTCCCAATTGGCAATGGCAGCCAACAGTTCACGATGAGTAGATTTCAAGTCAGAAAACATTTGATGTTTTTCCTGTAAATACTGAATAGATAGCTTGTTGACCGATTCTTTCATTTGCGAAGATTCAACATTTTGCAGGGAAATACTTGTTTGCAATTGAAGAAAATCCTGTTGCTTGTTCAGGTATGTTTGTTCGGCTGTTTCCATTTCGGAAGCTGATATTACTTTCTGACTGAAAAGTAACTTGTCCCTGTTGTATGCAGACTTCGAAAGGACAAGTTCCTGTTTCTTCATTTCCAATTGTTTTTGCATATTGGCAAAATAAATGTTGCGACCAGCCATTTGTTTTTGCAGGGAGATTTTTTCCTGTAAAGTAAGATTTAAGGTTAAGAAGTTATCGTAATTCATAGCTGCTTTAGTGAATGCCGAGAAGTACGATTGCAAGCCACCAAGGTCATACGATTTTGAAAGTAATTCTTTTGGAAAAAAGAAACACGAGTCAGAAATAAGAACGGATACCAATAATTTTTGAAGTGATTGAACGTTTGCCGTGGAAGCAGGATTTTCAATAACCGCCAAGACATCGCCCTGCATTGCCTTTTGTTTATCAGAGCACAACAATTCTTTAATTTTTCCGGTCGACTTTGCAACAATCCATACCGGTGGGTTTTCAGTAGTAATCGTTACATCGCCTGATACTACATCGGGGTAACGAAAAAAGAAGCTCCCGACAAACAACAGCATTAGTACGCTACAAATAATCGTTATACCATAACGAATAAGTGCATGGGGAGGGCGTGACAGAATTTCCTGTACTTCCTCACTGCGTAATTCGATAACCCCTACCCCCTCCCGT
This sequence comes from uncultured Bacteroidales bacterium, assembly GCA_903830915.1. Taxonomy (GTDB): domain Bacteria; phylum Bacteroidota; class Bacteroidia; order Bacteroidales; family Paludibacteraceae; genus Paludibacter. The sequence continues at coordinate 16,796 of CAIKVR010000307.1, read as the reverse complement.
AAGCTGGATAAATTGCCGTGAGCTGATTTAGTTTCGTCTTTTATTTCTTCTACTTCCATTTTCTTAACTATAAACTATTCAAAGTTCCAACTGATTCTTCACCAACCGATAATAAGCTCCTTGTTTTTGGGTCAGTTGCTGATGGGTTCCTGTTTCTACAATTTCGCCTTTTTCCAGCACTACAATCTGGTCGGCATTTTTGACGGTGCTCAGGCGATGAGCAATGACTACCGACGTTCGCCCTTTGAAAAATCGTTGCAGATTATCCATAATCACCCGTTCGTTATTGGTGTCCAGCGCATTGGTAGCTTCATCCAGAAAAACAAAGGCCGGGTCTTTATACACTGCACGGGCAATCAATATCCGTTGTTTCTGTCCTTGGCTTAATCCATGTCCTTCGTTACCAATTTTGGTATTATAAGATAGAGGCAAAGATTCAATAAACTCACGGATATTGGCGGTAATGACTGCATTCAGCAAGCGTTCTTTGTCAATAACTTCCACACCCGGTGCAATGTTTTTGGCTATGCTGTCCGAAAAGATAAATCCATCCTGCATTACTACGCCACATTGTTTCCGCCATTCGCGGATGCTGTAGTTTTTCAGGTTATTTTCGCCCAACAGAATATCACCTTTTTGCAGAGGATAAAAGCCCAGTAATAGTTTAATAAGGGTAGTTTTACCGCTGCCGCTTGTCCCTACTATGGCTGTTTGTTTACCAACGGGGATATTCAGGTGAATTCCTTTGATAACAGGTTCAGCTATGGAAGTAGCATCGTATCCAAAGGTGATATTATGCAGATTAATATCTTTGTGAACAGGTATTTCGTGTATGCATTGTTCGTCTTTATTTTCTTCATCTTCTTTATCATGCACTTCGCTCAGACGTTCCAGACTGAGGCGGGCATCCTGCGTTTCGCGGGTGAAAGTGATCAGCTGATCAACCGGGCCATTCAGTTGCCCGATAATATATTGTACCGCCATCATCATTCCCAGCGTCATTTGTCCATCAATAACCAACTTAGCCACCAATGCCGTGATTACAATATTTTTGGTTTGGTTTATCAGTACTGCTCCCGATTCCTGATATTGCGAAAGTGCCATTCCTTTAATCCGAAGCCGGAACAGTTTGGCTTGTATCCGCTCCCACTCCCAACGCTTTTGTTGTTCGCAGCCGTTGAGTTTTATTTCCTGCATACCGGTGACCAACTGTATTACATTACTTTGGTTGGCAGAATTCTGAGCAAAACTTTTATGATCCAGTTCGGCACGGCGTTTCATAAACAGCCATACCCATCCGAAATACAAGACACTGCCCACAAAAAAGAGGGCAAAGATGCTGAAACTGTAAAGAAATAATACAATGCTAAAAATAAACAGATTGAAAACAGAAAACAAAATACTCAGGCTGGAATTGGTAAGGTAGTTTTGTATACGGGTATGGTCGTTGATGCGCTGTAGAATATCGCCCACCATTTTGGTATCGAAATAACCCATAGGCAGGCGCATCATTTTAATCAGGAAGTCGGAAATCAATGCTATATTAATGCGTGTACCCAAATGCAGCAATATCCAACCCCGTATAAAACCCACTGCTGAACTGCTGAAAGTTAGCACCAATTGTGCAATCAATACCAGATAAATGTATCCGATATTCTGTGCCGAAATACCAAAGTCGACAATGGATTGGGTAAGAAAAGGCAGTATCAGCTGCAACAAACTGCCAAAAAGCAAACCCATAAAAAGCTGAACAGCCAGTTTTTTATACGGCCGGAGGTAAGAGAATAGAAATGAAAAGCCTTTCCGGCTAACTTTCTCATCTTCCCGTTCGTAAAAGTCGGGTGAAGGTTCGAGCAATAAAGCCACCCCTACATCTGCACCCTCGTCTTTGGTGCTTAGCCAGCACCGGCAAAACTCTTCTTTAGTATAAACAATTTTTCCGGCAGCCGGATCAGCTAAGTATATTTTTTCTTTCCCCTGTTTTCCTTTAATATCATAAACCACTACAAAATGCACCTGATTCCAGTGGACAATACAAGGCAACGGTGCTGTTTTTAATTCTTCAAACGATACTTTTACTCCCGTACTTCTGAAACCTATACGTTCTGCTGCCTCACTAATACCCAGCATGGATACTCCTTCACGGGTTATTTGCGATTTTTCACGCAACCCTTCCAACGAGAATACCCGCCCGTAATGTGCAGCCACCATGCGTAAGCAGGTAGGACCGCAATCCATGGCATCGTGTTGGAAATAGTGAGGAAATGAGTAGCGCATAATTCTGTATAATTAATTGACGCTGCAATATTATACATAAATTTTCTGACATCTTCTCACAAGGTTCTACCAAAGTACTACCAAAGTTCTAATATTTATCTTAAAAAATCGTGATATGGCATCGGATATGCCGGAATGTCACCGGTCTTACTCCTACTGGACTTAATTAGCAAAACCACCCCAAGCCACTCCCGTCAAGGCGGGATAAATTGCAGCTAAGTCGTCAATTTATAAACTATTGACTATAAACTGCCATATCTCACGCCGGTGACTTACTGCCACCATTAGCAATGCCAGCGGAATAACAATCAGTGCCAGAGTGAGGTCACGTTTGATGCGGTCTTTGGTGTTCTTTTCGGAGTACATTGGTTTCTATTCTCGGGTTTACTTATAAAAATAACAGGATACGGATGGAACATGCCGACCTGGTTTTTGCGTTTGAAACGCTTAACCATGCACCCATCGTTATAAACGAGGGGGAGATGGGTTAGTCATTATTAATTCCCGTAAGGAAAGTTTCAACAAATGCCTTTATCTTGTCCAGAATGCGGGTACCCGTCTTTCTGCGTTCGAGAAGTGTTGGTCTATTGCCGTTACGTAGTTCGAGGAGTTCGTCCAGCAAGGGTTCACGTTCGGCATACATATAATCAGAAATGACTTTTTCCACTTTGGCATCCGACAGGTTTTCTTCCGCACACAGCTTGCTGAAAGCAGTTTGTTGCTGTTCGGTCCAGAAACGCTCAAAGGCATCGGGGATATCATCAGCCTCGTCGATATACGGCATATTCTCCTGAATAAACTGTTCTATCAATTCCCGCTTGCTGCGCAACTGTGCTTCGCCGGCTATCATATCAATAATTTCCTTTTTGCGTTTCTCCCGTTCTGCTGCTGTACCGCCTTTCATATTTGCCAGCAGTTTCAGGATATAAGCCACGTTGATTTCGTCGCGGTGAATCAGTTCCAGTTCAAAGTCCACATCCTCCAGTATCGACACCTTTTCTTTTTGGTTGTCGGTTCGCACCTTATCGTATAAGTCGAGGTATTTGCTTTTGTAATCGTCGAACAGCTGTGAGTTCATAACCAGATGGTCGAAGCTGAAATCGGCAAAGGTGCTGAGTTCATTTTTAATGCGCATCAACTCCCTGAAAGCTTTTACAAATTCCAGTTCCTGTTCTTCGTCTTTTAGCTCCGACACGCTATCCACAGTGGGAGCCACTTTGAGCAGGTACACAAACGCTTCGGTGAATTTCTTCAAACAAACTTCGTATGGTGGTTTGAATATCTCTTCACCTCCACCATTGCTGAAAAGCGACACCGCATCGTCAGTTGCTTTTTTCAGATTACGGAACACAACGATATTTCCCTGGCTTTTCTGTTCGTTGAGTATGCGGTTGGTGCGCGAATAGGCCTGTATCAAGCCGTGGTATTTCAGGTTTTTGTCTATATACAGCGTACTCAAGGTTTTGCTGTCGAAGCCAGTCAGGAACATATTTACCACCAGCAAAATATCAATCTGCCGTTCCTTTACCTTTTTGCTGATATCGTTGTAATAGTTATAAAATGACTCACTGTCTTTGGTCGAGAAGTTGGTACCGTACATCGTGTTGTAGTGTACTATAAACTCGTCCAGTTTCTCGCGACTATGAGCGTTTACAGCTGCACCCTCATCACCCATCGTTATATCCTCCGACAAAAAACCGTTCGCATCTTTATCGTCCTCGTTGGTGCCATAACTAAAGATGGTGGCTATACGCAGCGTATGAGCACCCGCCTGTTTTTTAGTCTGAAACAGTTCGTAGTATTTGATGAGCGTATCTACACTGCTCACGCAAAACATAGCCGTAAATTCCCGGTTATGGGTTTTGCGACCGTGATTTGCAATAATAAAGTCGGAAATTTTCTCCAGTCGTTTGGGCGACTCCATCAGTTCCCTCCGGTCGATGTCTTCTACTTCGATATCTATATTGGTGCTGCTGTCTTTTTTCTTATAGCGTCCCACATACTCCACCGAAAATTTCAGTACATTCTCATCGCGTATGGCATCGGTAATCACGTATTTGTGCAAACACTCCCCGAACAGTTCGGTAGTTGTTCGTTTGCCCAGTTCATTCTTTACAGCATTTTCGGCAAAAATAGGCGTACCCGTGAAGCCGAACAGCTGGATATTATTGAAATAAGCCTTTATCCGCGTATGTGTTTCGCCAAACTGGGAGCGGTGGCACTCGTCGAAGATAAACACAATGCGTTCGTCTTTCAGCTTTTCCATTTTTGACTGATGGTGTTTTTTGCTGATGGCCGTATTCAGTTTCTGAATGGTGGTAACAATAAGTTTGGTATCGTCCGAAAACTGTTTGACCAACGCATTGGTATTGTCGGTGCCATCAATACTGCCTTTGCTGAAGGAGTTAAACTCTTTGGTGGTCTGATAGTCCAGGTCTTTGCGGTCGACTACAAACACTACCTTGCGCACTTGCGGCATATTCATCAATATCTGAGCAGCTTTGAACGAAGTAAGTGTTTTACCACTACCGGTAGTATGCCAGATATAGCCGTTTTTGGTAGTATTCTTCACCCGTTCTATCAGGGCTTCCACCGCATAATACTGGTACGGACGAAGCACCATCAGCACTTTGTAGGCTTCGCTCAACACAATGTACTTGCATATCATTTTGGAAATGTGGCAGGTATCCAGAAAGCTGAAAGCAAATTTCTCCAACTGGGTAACAATGCGGTTGTTTTCGTCGCTCCAGTAAAAGGTTTGTTTAAAGCTGTCGCGGCGGTTGTTGGCAAAATACTTGGTATTAACCCCGTTGCTGATAACAAATATCTGCACGTACTGAAACAGCCCCACCGATGCCCCGTAGGAATGGCGCTGATACCGGCATACCTGATTAAACGCTTCTTTCAGTTCTATACCACGACGTTTCAGTTCTATCTGTACCAGTGGCAAACCGTTTATCAGCAGGGTTACATCGTAACGGTTTTTGTATTTACCCTCCATGCTTACCTGATTGGTCACCTGAAACCGGTTTTGGCACCAGTTATCCGTACCGATAAACTCAAAATACAGGCTCTGCCCGTTATCACGCACAATGTGCTGTTTCTCCCGCAGTGTGCGGGCTTTATCGAACACCGAACCCTTGCTGAGGATATTCAGCACCCGTTCAAACTCTTTAGCTGTAAACTCCACCCCGTTGTGTTTCTCCAACTGCGTTTTCAGATTAGCAAGCAGATCTGTTTCATCTGCTATGGACACAAACGAATAGCCTAACAGCTGCAATTGAGCCATCAGGTTATTTTCCAATAATTGTTCGGGTTGACTGGTCATAATTAATAATGATTATCCGTTATATTAGCTATTGTCAATATAAAATTGAATATCAGGGGCTTCGCCCCTTAAACCCTACTTCATTTTTTGGCTTGATCCAAAAAACGAAGCAAAAAAGTTCAAGACTACGCCCGCTTCACTCGAAAAATTAGTCGTTTGCAGGCTGAAAACTTTTAAACTCGCCTCAACGAAATACGTCGAGACTCAAACAAAAAAGTTTACTACGCCTACTTCACTCCATTTTTCGGCTCACCGGACGAGGTCGGTCGTTTGCGAGCATTGTAAAAATTAATTAGGTGTCAAAATGGATAATTATTTAACCAATTAATCATTCTTTCGTCTGGTAAAACTCTCCTACAAAATGTATATCGCTTCGTAGTACCACTCTTTAAGCCCCGCAATTTATCCCGATTTTTTTCGGGAGGGGTATGGGGCGGTATCTATACAAACATTTGCTGCAACAATCCCTTTTTCCAACTCTCCATTTTCGCTATCTGTTGATTATTGTATTGTATCTTTTCATCAATGGCTGAAAGGAAGTTGGCGATTTTGGTTTGCTCTTTTAGCGTTGGGATTAATAAGTTTAACTGAGAAAATTTAGATATCCAATGTCTTTCATGGCCTCCAATTTCATAATCCAATATTTGCATAGCCTCATACATAAATTTTATATTTACGTTTTTATTGGCAATAAGAATTTTCATAGCTGAAGATTTTGCTTTGAAAGGGAAATCAACAAATTGAGTTGCAGTTGTAAAGTCATCAAAAATTATTACTGGTAAGTTATCTTTAAATATCCCTGTTGTTTCATTTGTATAACCTAGAATAAAAGTTTTCCCAGCTGTCAACACTGGAATATTAAAAGAATCATCATATTCAGTACTTGAGACTAAATAATTTGTTGGTTGAATATAACCTAAGCATTCTCCTAAGGGCTTCTCTTCCCATTCCGGATAATCCTCCCCATTCTCATCCTTAAATCGCAACTCCTGAGAAAACAATTTTTGCATCACTCCTTTTTTATAGTGTTCCAAAAGCTCTTTTTTCCTTTTCAATTGAGATAGTTTATTATCTACTGCGGTAAGAAATGAAGCTATTTTGGTTTGTTCAGTGATTTCAGGTATTGTTACCTCAATATTGAAAAAATCAGAAACTCCAATATTTAATAACCCATGATTTCTTGCACCTTCTTGCGCTACTTTTTCAATTTCTTCATTTTGTTTTCCTGTTTCAAAATACTGTTCTGCAAATGAATTATCAAATTCTGTGGTATTTTTAAAGCATATATAAAGTGTCGATACCACTCCTTTATCATATCTTGACAACCTCTTTATGGCTCCCATTGGATAACCATTAGAATAACTTTTATTATATGCAAAATCATTCCTGCTTAACAAATAATATCCTGACACATCTTTTGCAGATACTGATTTGTTGAAAAACTCTAATTGACTAATTAGACCATATTGTGCTGAGATAGTCAATACATTAGTATTCTTTTCTTTGTTTTTTGAAACTATTCTACTTGCCACATCTCCTAATCGCTTTACAACCCACTCCCCCACAAACTCAGGAAACCGTAATGTTGGTATATTCTTTTCCATAGCTTAAAACGGCGTTGAGATATTAAGTTCCTGGCAAAAAGCAGCAATGGTTTTATCGGTTTCTGCCATTTGCTTGTCGAGTTCCACAAGCTCACCCGCCAATGCATTAATATCAATACGTTCCTCTGCTTCGAAGGTGTCCACATAGCGGGGTATATTCAGGTTATAGTCGTTTTCAGCAATGGTTGCCAGGGTGGCACGCTTGCTGAATTTCTCCGTTTCGCTCCGTTGGCGGTAACAGTTTACTATCCGGTCGATATCTTCTTCACGCAATACATTTTGAGTCTTTACTTTATCGAAGTGCTGGCTGGCATCCACAAACAATACATCGTCGGGGTATTCGCGGCATTTCTTGAACACCAGAATACAGGTAGGAATGCTTGTGCCGTAAAAGATATTGGCAGGTAAGCCAATCACAGCATCGAGGTAATTCCGGTTTTCAATCAGGTAGCGGCGTATTTGTAACTCCGCTCCTCCCCGAAACAACGAACCATGAGGCAACACCATTGCCATTATACCATTGTCGGCCAAATGATCGATCATGTGTTGCACAAAAGCAAAGTCGGCTTTGCTCGAAGGAGCCAACCGGCCGTACTGACTAAAGCGGTCGTCGGACATAAACAGCGGATTGGCACTCCACTGTGCCGAAAAGGGAGGATTCGCCACCACCGCTTCGAAATGCATGCCGCGGTGTTGCGGGTGTTCCAGTGTATCTTCCTGCCGTATATCAAATTCGCGGTAATGCACACCGTGCAAAATCATATTCATACGAGCCAGGTTATACGTGGTTCGGTTCAGCTCCTGACCGTAGAAATTGGTTACCTGTGTTTCTTTGGCCAGGCGAAGCAAAAGCGAAGCCGAACCGCAGGTTGGATCGTAGGCCGATTTCAACTTGGCTTTGCCGGTGGTAACAATGCGCGCCAGAATCTTACTGACTTCCTGCGGCGTATAAAATTCGCCGGCTTTTTTACCCGCACCGCTGGCAAACTGACCAATCAGGTATTCATACGCATCGCCCAACACATCCAGTTCGGTATCTTCCAAATGGAAATCAATCTGGTCTAAATGATAAAGCACTTTGGACACAAGTTCGTTCTTTTGGGTTTCGGTTCGTCCCAGTTTGGTACTGGTCAGGTCAAGGTCTTCAAACAGGTTATCGAAATCATCTTCACTGTCCGTCCCCATCGTGCTTTGCTCTATATTGGTGAGGATACGTTGCAGGTCGCCCAAAATAAAATTATCGTTAGACAAAGAACTTGTCGACATACCGCGCCGGGCTATTTCGCTAAACAGTTCCGATGGTTTCAGGAAATAGCCCAACTTACCGAGCGTTTCGTGTCGGATAGCTTCCAGGTATTCCATACCCAATGCACTGTTTTCGTCGATATCAACAAAGCGGATATTGTCTTCTTTCAAAATTCCGTCGGCATAGCGCCACATTTTTTCGCTCAGGTACTTATAGAAAATGAATCCCAGAATATAATCCCGAAATTCATCTGCATTCATTTTGCCCCGCAGGGTGTTGGCAATATTCCAAAGTTGTTGTTCTAGCTGCTTTTTCTGGTCTTCCGACATAGTGTATTAAGTATTAAATTAGTTGTGGATTTAATACCGGAGCCGTCCGAATGCAGATAAGGGCTTCACACAACGCGAAGCCCTCACTGCAGAGAAAACATAGTGAACATAGAAAAATGTGGGGAAGATATTTCATGGCTCCGGCGATAGCCTTGCCATTATTCGGAAAGATTAGTCCGCAAAAAACGCGGACTAAATCTTATCCGCAACAGAGGTGTCGCCAAACACCACACGAAAAAATAAGACAAGTCCGCGCGTTTGCGCAGACGTTGTTCTTATGCTTTTTCGTGATCTCTGTGTAAAATTTTGGCGAAATTTCTGTTGCGAGAATAAAAGCAAACGCTATTTATTTTGAATTAAATGTAATTTATTTCTGTTTCGTTGTTTAGTTGTTTTTGACCTCCCTCCAGCTCCCTCCAAGGAGGGAGAGATCTGGTTTAGGAAGTTTCCCTCGTTTTAATATGTTTGTATTTTTATTGTTTGTATTTATATTTCAATTCTTAATCAATCTTACAAATCTCAATCACCCGACATCCCCCTCCAAAAACTATCTACCTTTTTCCTTCTCCTTTGGAGAAGGTGTCCGAAGGACGGATGAGGTCTGAGGGGTTAGGGGAGGTCTGAGGTCTCGAGGTCTGAAGTCATTTTATCCAATTCTTCTTTAATTTTCAACGCTACTAACTCCGGATTGTCATAAACCTCCTCGTTAGTAAATCGAATAACCTTATATCCCAAACAATTTAAATCCTGTGTGCGTAACTTGTCCTGCTCTTTTTGCTGCAAATGAATTCCACCGTCTATTTCAATCACAAGATATTTCGACAAACACACAAAATCAACCACATATTTGTCAATCACATGTTGACGTCTTATTTTATATCCTGTTTTTTTATTTCTGAGATACTCCCACAATATATGTTCGGCACAGGTTGGATTTGTCAGGAGGTCTTTACGTGCATCTTTAATATGTGCATACACATAGGGATTTGCTGTATAATATTCTCCCGGTTTGCCTTCCATCTGTTATTGTTTCGCAAAGATAAAACCTTTCCTGTTAAAGGTTCTATCTAATTATCAACTATTACTTTAACTGACACTTTGTTTTTATCAAAATGACTATTCTTTTATCCTGAACAGTTTGTTGGTCTGAGATAATTGAACCACAAAATACTCATCTTTATCTAGTTCACCAGGAAGTTTGTCTTTAAGTATAGAGGCTACGAATTGAATATTATTTCTATTTACAAACTCTGAGATTTTTACAAGTTGATTATCGTGCATTAATTCTTTTTTGTCATTTAAAAGAAAATGCAGGCATGGTATATTTTCCTCATCTGCAAATAGTGTGTATGCAAGGTCGAAACAAGATATTTCACCTTGCTTTTTACCTGAACTCATATTTGCATTGAAAGCGCTAAACTTGTATATTCTTTGACGTTTCGAATTTGTGGTAATATCGTATTTTACTGCATATTGTTCGCCATACAACTCATTGGAGATGGTAGCAAAGTACGTGTTAAATTTATAAAGTTGAGTTTTTACAACTTGTTCAAAGTCCTCATTAAAAAGCTCATTATCTATTTCAGTCAATTGATTATTAAGACCTTTTAGGTTTGACTCCACCTCATTTAGTTGTTGAATAATACTTTCATATTCGCCTTTTTTTCTGTGTTTTTCAGTCAATTCGGCAATAATACCTTCAAGTTCTTCAAACGATTCGCTTTTAGATATTTCAGTTGTTAGTTTCTTTTCATCCTCTAGTAGTCGCTTAAGGACATTAGTTTGTTCAGTAATGGATTTCTCAATTGCAGGTAATTCTTTCGTAATAAACTTCACCTTTTCGCCTATCATAGTGTTGTGAAACGAAACAAGATCAATAAATGACTTATGTAATGATGTTATTTTAGATGTAGCTTGTTCGTAAATAATTTCCAACTGCCTTAAGTCAATATTAGACTTGCTCAATTTCAGTTCCTCTTCCGCCTCCCGAATAAGGTCTTTGCGAATGTTGAGTTTCCCAATTACTGCACTAGTTTTATTTATTTCGTATTTTACAACGTTTAGTTTATCTAAATCTTCTTCAAAATTTTCATTCAGATTAAAACTGCTCTTTTTATGATTCAACTTTTCAATGTCGTTATTTACAAGTGATAAAGCTGTTTCATAAGTTGTTTTTGTCTGATTTTTTTCAAGCCTGTTTTTATATGTTTCCTCTTGCTTTATTTTTGTTAGTATTTCTTGTTTACTATTACCTTTGGTAAACTCACAACCAAACAGAAAAAGATAAAGGGTCTCATATTCTGCATCTGTGGTGTAGCTATCAAGCGTCTTGAGGGTATTATTAATACTCTCGTCCTTGTATCGAATATTGTGTGAAATTATCTGCCTGAAGGTAGGTTTATTTGCACGATGTTCAGGAAAAAGAATACTATTTAGTTTTATATCAAATTCTTCTTCTGTCAGTGATTCTCCGTTAATTCTCCTTACAATTTCTCTTCGGGCAAGAAAATTTCTTTCAATTACAATATCCTCCGTTCCTAAGTCCAAATCAGCAGTTAGTATAAGAGTAATAAGAACCTTATTATTAATTAAGAAATCCTTTACAAGTTTATATTCTTGTTTTTTTGTTTCGTGGTCAACATAGATGTGTTTCGGGTTTGCTCCCAAACAGAAATCAACCAATTTTAATACGGTCGTTTTGCCTACACTATTTCCTGTAATTTGATGCTCGCTCTCGTCAACAATTAAGTTAAGCCCTTTATGAAACTCAATTTCACGAATAACTTTAGCTCCACTTGATATAATTAATGTTTTTATGAACATAATTCGATTTCTCCTTTTGAGTTTATTTTTGCAACATCTAACAAATATAACCAATCCAGACACAAAATAAATACAGAGAATGTCATCGATCTTTTTAGTTTTACTTCCTGATACAAATCAAGAATCTCGAAACTTCTCTCATTATTAAGAGCTTCAATAACAAAAGCGCCATTGTAATAGATGCTATTTTCGGGGTGTATATTGTCAGGTAGTAGCATAGCTATAGTTTTCTGGGTTTTCAAATATTTTGCATCTTATAAATGCGTCAACCACGAGGATATTTATACAGAGTTCCAACTCGTCAAATGGAATTGCTGTGTAATTTGAGCTGTTTAATACCTTTTCCTGTACATTTGATATAACTTGAAAGTAGAGTTGATCTTCGTATAAAATGCTTTTGTTCTTTGCATATTCTTGTCGAATTGTCGAAAGAACTGAGCTGCTTTTGTTGCTCCCAAGTGAATCAAACTCAGAATAAATCTTATCTAGTCTGCCATAATGCACTGAATAATCGTCAATAATTGTTTTAGCAGCATTTAATTTATTGTATGTAATTTTCCGCTCAATCTCAAAACTGTTTATTTCAGCAATGGGTTCCGTTTTATCCCAGTCTTCTCTTGAAAGAATATTAATTACTGTTGCTAAATTGGTTTCCAATTTCAGTGGGTCAATTTCAGCAACCAGTTCCTTTTTTATAAAGTAGTAAATCCTTTCCTGATCGGTTATCTGTAAACCTCTTATTCTTGAAAGAATTGAGTTCTTATCGATAATATCTATTGTTGGGTTAAACTTAATTCCATGAGGATTCTTGAACGTATCCTTTCTTAATTCATCCGCATCTTTTGCAATTGAAACAAACTTAAAGGTGTAGCCCTTGTATGTTTTGATAGAGTCCTTCGAAAGAGAGGATTCAATTTTTTGTTTGCTTGCTGTAGATGAAACCTGCAAAACAAACTTATTTGTATGGTCTATCAGATCAATCGCTTCTACATTTTGTTTAAAATCATTTTCATTGACCACTTTCAAACCATAAACTTCATTCAATAAGTATTGATAAAAGTATTCAGAATGACCATGAAAATCCAGTATATTTAATCTGCCTCTGGATATTATCCGAAGTGCAAGAAGGTTTATACGTTCTTCAATGGCATTAAAGTAATTTGGTCTATTCATTTTAAATAGATATAGTTTGATTTAAGAGTTGATTCAGTTCAGTATATTCTTTGGGGTTTATTCGCATACTCAGGCATACCTGACGTAATTCTTTGTAATAATTCTTCAAGAAATCGGTATTTGATTCTCGTTTTTTGAGTTCTGAAATAAACAAGTTATGAAGTTCATTATGTGGGATCTGCTTCATCAACTCTGCGCATGCACTAAACATACCGAAACTATTTACATTGGGGAGACAGCCAAAATAAGCAAGTATAATATTCTTATACTCATCAGTTCTGAGACTGCGAATCAAAACATCAGAGTTTATCACATCTTCAATCTGAGCCTTCTGCACTTCTACCATTTTCAGCGAACGACCTTGTTTCTCTATGGCAATAAGACCACTTTTTCCACACAAATTCAGGTATTTATCAACCAGAGATTCATGCGTTACAATATAGCTTTCTTTAAAAATGGTGCGATAATCAGCCAACTGCCCATTCAGACGTTTGTCTGAGTCAAGTTCTGTTTTAATTTCAAAAGCTTTACTTATACCATTAAACATAACCATATCCGCCACGGAATTACCCACCTTAAATTCATTAATGGCTACCGTATTATGTGTTCCGTATTTTTTAAGGAGCAGTTCGTTAATGATTTCATTCTTATAAACATACTCACAGCGGTATTCTTTCGTAAGTATATTGTATATATAAGTCAGATATTCTGAGTAAGTACTGAATTTTTTCCCAAGATTGTGTTGGTCGTACCGTACAACTTTCTTTGTTATAAAGTCTAAATCATCAGTTTTCAACAACTGAGCAAATGAAGCACCGGAGAAGATACTGGCGTAACTTCTCATTCGGTCTTTATTATTTAATTGATTGCTCATAATTAATGATTACTTTAACTTCATGGGTTTAAATCCGACCGGAATTTCAGGCAAAAAGAATAATGCAAAAGGACGTTTGTAGGCTTTCGCCAAGGTCTGAGCCTGATGAATGGTAGGTTGATCGAATCCAACTTCCCATTCTTTAAGCCTTTCAACCGATACTGAAACTTTGGCAGCAGCAACTTCCCCGGTCATTCTGGCCGATTCTCTTGCCCATTGAAGTACGTTAGGGGTTATGTATGCCTTGTCTGCCACGGAAGTGAGGTTTTGATTATTTCAGGTTCGTGATGCAAAAATAAGATATTATTCTTAATAAATAGGAAAGAAGAGGAGTTTTGTTTCAATATGGAAAGCCTAAGCGTTCCGTTTAGCACAACGCAGTCTGGAGACTACGCCGAACATTTAGACACTACGCTCAACTTAGGGCCGAACACACACTACGCTCAACTGAGTTTTATTCAAACAGATATTTATAATCTGATGTAGGTAAAATAATTGATTTTGGATTCTTAATTGTTACGGTGCTTCCGTCCATATACTGGACGACGATTGAACTGATTTTTACGGTTTCAACTAAATCCGAAAACCACACATATTTAAAGCTATATGACCCATTTTCTTTTGACTTAATTGGACCAATCGAAGAAACTTTAATTATAGACTTTCCTGCTTTACTAACGGGATCACCGACTGCATTCTTTCCTATTAAATACGTGTATATGTATTTAATAGTTTTCTTTGTGGGATTATAATACTCTATTTTAAAACTTGTACCTTCGGTATACTCACTTTCGTCATAAATAGAATAATCTAAAATAGCTAGTCCTTGATTTTTACATTTATCGAGAAAATTGAAAATTTTAGTCGATTTATCAACATATAATAATTTCCCAAGATACTTAGAATGTTCATTGAATCTTTGATATTGACCTTCGGGTAAATTTTTTATTGCATCAAACCGATCTAAGCTATCAATAAAGGATAATTTGCTTTTTTCAATATAGTAAGTTTCATTTTTATAAAAGACTTCATAAAAATCGGACTTTGAATGACTATAAGTACCATATTCACATTCCTTAATACCAGTAACAAGTAGTATGGTTCCGGCATCAACACTTTTGTCTGATGATAAAGTACAATAATCACTTACATTCTTACCAAGAGAAGTAAATTCATTTGTATAGGCCAGAATTGATGTAGAATCAGTCACAATTGGATTTGCAGAATAGGAAATCCCAACATTAAATAGAATTATAACAAAAACTATTATTGATTTATTCATAATAAGTGGTTTAATACAGTTTTAATTTCGGGGTTCGGTTTCAAAACTAAAGTAGAACAAATATAACATCTGGCTATAGTTTCTTCAATTCATCAATTTTTGCCTTAGCTTGGATTAAAGCAGCTTCAATTGTATCCACATTATCTATGAATAACGTATTATCTGAACCATACTTTTCGAGTTTAATATACCATGTCGATTTGCCATTGCTTACATAATAGCCAATTTGAAATCCATCAACTGTTACAAATTTATTCTCCAAATAATCTGGAGTAGTTGCAATATCTTTTTCAACTTCTAGTTTGAGTACAACTAATGCCTTTAAAACTTCAAGCAAGTCATTATATTCAATTGATGCTTTACTATTTGCATATTTCCCTTCTTTTTCTATTTGATAGAAATAAACAGGATTACTTCCATTACTAATTTTTCTAATACGGGTCTCACAACTGGAATAAGTCGATTTAAGGTTAGGTAACTTAGTATCAATAAACTTTGTTATTGTACCTGTTTTAGAACTAAACAAATCCATTTTTGTAGTTACTTTTTCTACTTCCTTTTTTACATCTTGTGCATTGATTGCAAAACTGCAAACGACTAAAAGCAACGAGATAGAAATTTTCTTAATCATGATTTTGAGTTTTAATTGTTAGTATTTATAAAATAATTTGATTAATTACTTTTATTTTTATGATAATACCGGTCTGTGAATTAGACTCTCTTCATTTATTTTATTAGCATGGATTACAAATCAGCACTAGCAGGGTTTTCTTTAAGCCACGATGTAGTCTGGAGACTACGCCGAACATTTACACACAGAACTCAACTGAGGTCAGCCAATATATTACTTTATTATGTTCTTCAAACTTGGATTTTCTTTTGTGTAGTATTCACCAACTACATATTCACTAACATTAAGTTCTTCTGTTATGTATGAGGTCGTATATATCATTTGATATTGGTTTTCATCAAATAAACTTACTCTGTCAATTAATAACTTTTGAAGATTTTGAGCTCTTTTTTGTTCAATTCCTTTATCTTCCATATTGTCTGCAAAAATAAATCTAGGGAATCTCATTCCCTCAATAGAAAGAGATGCAAGAAATAGAGCAAATCTTGCAGAAACTTTCAAATAGAAATTTGAACTTGCTGAGTATTTGGAGTATTTATTTGATAAAAAAGCAATATTGTTTGAATAATCAATATAGAAATCACTTGCATTTTTGAATTCATCTTGTCTGTCTAAATCATTATTTAGAAGATATACACCTTCTTCACGAACTCTGTTATTTATTTGCTCTTTCAGATTAGCTTGTTTTTTCTCGGCATTAAATTTATAACCTTTAAGATAATTCACTTCTTTATCTAATTCATTTTTCTTATTTTGCAATCTTTCATAAAGTTCGGCATTTTCAAGCATAGTTCTATATTGAAGAATCTCACCTTTAATAAAACCTAACGAGTTATTTAGGCTGTCTATGCTTTCCTCACTAAAAGATTTTACATCTTGTAATGCAGAGTTGACTTGGTTTTGAAAATCGTGCAATTTTGCTAATTCAGCACTGTATTTTGCTTCCATTTCAAGTAAAGTTCTTTTGTTGATTTCAAGTAGTTTTTGAGATTCATTTATTTGAAATCCAATTTCTAATTCCATTCGTCGAGCCTGAATAACACCAAAAGACTCATCTATAGGCTCTTTACAAAGTTTACATTTTGAGTAATCTTCATTTGATTTAATTTTAGATACTGTTCCAGCGGATAAAAAAATTGCAATCTTAAAAATTGTTAGAAACGCAACAGGTTTAGGATTAAAAGAATCAAAAGATATTGTTGATAATGTTCCGAAAATAGTTAAAGAAG
>CAIKVR010000306.1 GCA_903830915.1 uncultured Bacteroidales bacterium | reverse complement strand
GACTTTACCAAACAAATATGTTGCTTTTTTGTTGTATATCAATCAATTATATTACTTGCGAAAGCTTAGTATCAGTACCAAATACCGTACTCTGATTTATCCGGCTGGTTAATACTTTATATTTTGTGGGGAAATTTAATTTGATGGCTGGGTCACCCAAATAGATATACGACAATTTATTTATTTCAGAACCTAACTGATTCTTTGCCGAGCGAATCACATCTCCCATACGAAGTTGTTCTCCATTTACTTTTTTGAATAGATTGTTGCAAAATGATTTATTCAGATTAAAATTCTGTGATGCATAACACAATCTTGCAGAAGATAATACTCCAATTCCACCACCTGTCGGATTAAGCAGTACTTTCTCACCTGACGATACATTCTTACCATCAAACTTTGAAAAATCAGCAGTTGCACCCACCCAGAGTGGTAAGTTGGTATTCGTCATACTAGATATAATAGTGTCTGTTATAATTTTTTCATTCGTTAATGCAAATGGGCCGCCAAATCCGGTATAATTAAACATCAGTAAACCCGATTGGAATAAATTCATTAAACTGATTTTTGCGTCAGGATAAGACTCTCCGCTTGATGATATCTGCTGCTGATAGGCATCCATGAAAATTTTATTTATGTGGTAAGCAGAAGCAGTTTTTTCCACAGCTGCTGTTACACTGTCAGCTTGCTTTGCAAATAAACCGGTAACACCATCATCAGCCAAAAAGCAAAGATTGTTTTTCCAGTATCCTTTTCCGGAATTATTCATATAACCAATGGTTTTGTTTACCACATCGGTTGCTTGTTGTGCAGTAGTAACAGGAAAACGCCCAACTCCTACAGCCATAAGATTCGCACCCAGTTGAATGCCATCGTTATCATCCAATAAGGTAAAATAATCATCTGTCATATACGACAAAACTTCATTCAGCGAATTATCAGCCTGATAAGTCAGAACTAAATTATCGCCCGAATCGGGTAGTATTTTCCGGTTATCAAACGAACCTCTTCCAAAAAGCAACAAATATTTAGGATTTGTATCTGGATTATTTATAGCTGTGGCACGGTTACGAAGCATTTTCATGATACGGCGATAAGCTGTGGCATCAGGAGTTCCGGAGGAGAACTCGTTATAAACCTGATTGGTAGTAACAACTGCCACAGTCAAATTATCTTTTTGCCTGTGAGCCTGTGCCAGCGTTTCGGCTTGAGACACAAAATCGGGATGCGTTATTATCACCATATCGGCTTGAGCAATTCCGTGTAGATTTTGATTGAGTACTGTTCCTACGATTTCAGGTTTTGCAAAACTGGCCGAAGCAGTGGGATCAATGGCTAAATAATGTGTTTCTTCATTGCCTGATGCAACAAAAGTCATTTTTCCATCCACGTTTTCAGTAACCATTTTCCCGATATTTGCAGGATCAGTTACATTCCAAATTTGGATATTGGCATTTGCATCTCTCAACAAATATTTTGTATATGAATTTGTGCCGAGATAATCAACGTTTTGAAATGGCATCGCAAATCCGACCATTTTAAGCTGGCATCGGGCATTTACTACCAGATAATTTAAATAACCTATAGAAGTGGAAGCAGGTTTATTGTAACTCAGATTAAATACGAATGAATCTCCGGTTGGGGTAAACGAAAACACTGCAGAGCTTGCTTTCCCTTTTTCATAAGCATCTCCCTGATTCATAGCTGAAGCATTAAGTGTCTTGGATTGTTCTCCGTTTAAGTTTAATGTAAAAATTGATGCAACATAAGATTTATAAGCAGCATCGAGCCTCACAGTGGTTGAATTAGTGAGAACGGGATTTGGAAAAGTAAAAGGAAAGTTATACGATGTGACAGCATCGAATGTTTCGCAGTAAAATTCTTTCCCTGAATTGGTCAGGTTAATTAAATCTTTTTCGTAAACCTGATAATTTGTAAATTCTTCTACCGGATGAATGGTTGGAGATTCGGGTAAAACAACGGTTTTATCCATAATTTTCTTTCCTTCTCCGGCATCGGAAGTTACAAAATAGTATCCTGCTTTTGAATAGGTATTCAGTTGATGAGTAAACATCGCTTTGGTTACATCGTACGACCAACGATTGACCCCTTGTGCATAAAACAAAATATAATCACCGGCATTAAAAACACCATCAGTTCCCTTTGCCATCCAAATGGATGTTTCGGGTAAATCATCAATTTTATTCAGGGCTAAACTTTGATTCAAAACACCTCCACCATAACCAAAAATGCGAACATTTGCAGGATTTATTCCCATTGAGGTCAAATCTTCAAAAGTAAGTTTATATACTCCGGTGTCTGTAATTCGTATTTTTACAAACTTGCCCTGTGCTAAAACGGAATTAGCGGCATAAGCAGAAAGCGATTGGGTTGTTAATGAAACATCAACTTTACTTTTTTCAATTTCATTCATATTTAATTTAGTGGGTGAATCCAATAACTGAGCCCGCAGTGTTGAAACATACAATGCTAAAAAGGCCATTAGAATAATCTGGTTTTTCATTTGATTTTTAATTTAATATTAGTAATGCAAACGTATAGTCAATTAACACATATTAAAACTTATTATTATAATTCCTGATTAGTTTTATTTCAGTTTTCGTCACTAGATTGTTTCCTTTTCCATTTTCCAGATGATTGGTTCTTAAGATTATGGTTTTCATGTATTTTTAAGTAGTCAAACGCTTTGTTTTCTTCTTCAGTGCAAAGAAAAGAATTGTTATTTAACAAGAAAAGGAAGCTAGTGCTTCCTTTTTGTTTAATTGATATTTTCGTTTTTTATTACAATCACGCACTAAAATCGCTTGGAAGCACTGGGTAGTTATTTCTCTATTTCATTCTATTTCAGAAGCTGTAACCAATGCCGGCTCTAAGTAAGAAAATATCTCTGTTATATGAAATATCCGGCAATTCGCCTTCAATTCGACAACGTATATAATCAAAATTGACATTTACAAAGAAGTGTTGAAACAGATTATATTTTAAGCCCAGATTCAGATTTAATCCATCGGTTGTAGTATCCTCATTTGCCGGAATATTTTTACTCATAAAATTGAAAAAGGAGTATCCAATACCTGCATAAGGTGCGAATCTACCAAATTCCATTTCGGCAGTCAGGCAGGGCTTGACCAATAAAATGCTAACAGGAGTCAGACTTGGATTATCAACACTATGTTTAGAAATAAAATCTGCACTATTAGTCAATAATCCAATATCGGTGGAAACACTAATCCTGAAGTTATTCAACCTGTACGGATAATACCTGGCTTCCGCATCGACTATCCCAATGTAATTACTTCCTAAAATTAATCCCCAAAGGAATTGGGTAATTAAGTGCCACCGAGAATTTCTGAGTTTGTGAAACTGCTGAATTGCAATAAACAATGAACAGGATAAATAGTGTTTTTTTCATTTGATATTATTTTTCGTTGTATTGAATTTTCTCTCGTAAACAGTAGCCTGATGCACTGATTCCTTTATTTTTTAACAACATGGTCTGCAAGTCCGCGCCAGCAGGTCAACTGAGGTTACTTCCGTTTTTGAATGTAATAACTATCTACCGCCTTGTTTTTTATAAATAACACATCCTTTACAGGCTTGAAATCCACCGCTGTTTTAAGCAAGACCCTTTTTACGGGAGTTGATTTTGCAGAAACGCCCGACAATCCGGATATCTGACTGATAGCTTTGCTCAACAATACTTCGCCCGTATCGCCCAACAGATGGGAGTAATCATCCTCTAGCACATAATTAGGTGCAAAGCCTTTGGTGAAGTCGCTTTGATGATCTTTATTGAAATATTTCAGGATAATAGGCAGAATCGCCCATTGATTTTTTGTGTTCTGGTCATCGTACACAAGGGTTGAACCTACGTTTTTACCCACAGTGGTATCACCGATAAGTACGCAGGGCAGAAATGGTTTCAGGCCATTGATTACCATCTCGCTGGCTGAAGCTGTTCCTTTGCCGGTGAGGAAGAAAATACGCTGCAGGCTATTCCCCACATTTTGTACAGGGTATGAAGCTGTTGGAGGATTTGTAATATCAATTGTGGTTGCAAAATAGGTTGCAAAAGGATTATAGTTGTACTTGTTTTTAAATTCGGAACTATTGAAATAATCTGTTAAATTCTTATTGTATTCGGTGTATGAAAATACTTTGTTGGCAGTCAGATTCGGCACCAGCATACTGGCCAGATGCACAGCCGAAGTAATCATTCCTCCATGATTGTAGCGTAAATCAACAATCAGTTCCGAGATATTCTGTTGTTTAAACTGCCCTATGACGGTGTTTAGTTCCAGGTCATATTTCAGAGATAAATCTCCCGGGTCGTTGGTAAAAAAGTTATAGACCAGGTAACCCACTTTTTTGTTCTGGACCGTATAAACCGTATCCATATAAATCGGATCTTCCTTATAATTGACTGCTTTAGTTACAGTAACCATTTTCATGTTGGTAAAGGTTCCGTTTTGATACGTGGCAATGGTGATTTCTGAACTTGCTGAACTGTCAAACAGGTAATTAACCACGGTGCTGTAATTAGCGGTGGTAATCTGCACCCCATTAATCCGGCGAAATATATCACCGCGCTTAATACCCAGCACTTCGGCGGGAGTGCCGTGTTTTACATAGGTTACAATACCTATCACGTTGTTATTGGACTGACTTTCGAGGTAGAGTTGGAATTCAAAACCAATTTCGGCAGCACTTACACCGTTAAGTTGATTCAAAATGTCCTGATAACTTTCGAATATGGCTGAAAAACGGTCGTCTTTATATTTCAGTGTTTCAAAATAATCGGCCGGATTGATGTGCGTATTTTGTGCAGCTGGTAAGGTTGTGTTCCAGTAGTACAGATTAGTCATGTTTTGGTACGTCCAATCGTTTACATACTTGTACATTAACTCAGTATCGGTTAGCGGAACATCGGGGTTACATCCCAACAGCAATGCACTAACACACAGAAAGAATAAGAGTCGTTTCATAGTACATGATTTTTATAATTTATAAGTCTGCAAATTTAATTAAAATTTATTTATCACAATGTAAAAAACTCCAAACTACTAACATTAAAGTACCCTCTGCCTGCTATTCACACGCTAAGCCTTTCTTTTTCCCCTGGGTTTCAATCATCAACAGCACGTACAATGCGCGGTTTTTGTCGGATTTGTATTTCGATGGCGATAGATGCTGAAGGATATGCAGTGCAGAATCAGGAGCTGTTTCGATTAACTGTTCGGCTGTTTTCAGTTCGTTAGGCACCAGCGAACAGGCACCTGGTCCGAAAATAAGTAACAGAATAACAATATAATAAGTTGAGAACCTGTACATGTTGCAAAGATACGATTTTTTGGTAAATAAAAACCGATGACTGTTGGTAGCTTATATCCAAAATATAAAGTGGGTTATGAGGTAAGTCCACAAAAACTCGTTGAATTATCGTATTTTTGACGCAATGAATCTGTGTATTGTCATGAAATTTAAAATACCTTGACTAAACTACATTACTATATTAATCAAAATAAACTCTGTTGTTTTTCCCTGTTCAATACTGTTGTTTCTTTGAGTTAGCACCGGCTTTTTTCAGTTCGGCAGGCTTTTGTTGTAGAATTGGAATCTGATTATAATCCCAGGTTTCTTCAAAATCCCAGTTGGCTTTCAGGGTTAGTTTTTTGGGATAGTAATAAACCGGCTCGGGTTGAAGTCGTTTGACAAGTTCGCCGGTGTCCCACAGTCCGTTTGCGTTTTCGTCAAGATATAAGCGCAGGTAATATGTTCCCGGACGCAGGTATTGAAATAATGTTCCTTTTTCAAGTGCTGGTTTGGTGGCAATAACCACATCCTTCGCATCGAGCAACTGAAGCACTGCCTTCGGATTGAATTTTGCCAACAAAAGCTTAACACTCGAGTATTCATCCAACGAAAGAATCTTAAATTCCGACTTTAATTTTGTACTTATGCGGTCATAAATACTTCGGAATGCTGCCGAATCAATTCTTAACTGATAACTTTTTTCGGGAATCCATTTGTAATCAATTGAATAATTTATTTTGGTTGAATCGGTTTGCCGCCATTTATACTGAATCTGCTTGTAAATGGTATCAACCTTTAGATAAAGTTTTATTTTCGACAGGTCAATTTGGTTTAATGGTGCTTCAAAATTCAACATTATGGGATTATACAAATCGAATGTACTTGCGGTGTTGGTTGTAAACTTCAACGGTTCAACCTTTATTTTGGTCGTTTTTTTTGCCTTTGTGTTTATCCTGAGCTTCCTCATTGATATATTTAGCGTGTCAGTTTGTGGCTTTAAATTAAATGCTGAGTCCGATTTCAGATAACTCAGTTTAAACTGAAGTGTATCCGTTTTCCAAACCAACGAATCAGTTATCCAATACGTCAAACTGTCGTTTGTTGCATTTTTTTGCAGAATGTAACTACCTTCCCATTTCGAGTTGAGTGCCTGAAATTCGGGTAATTTAGCAGCCGGTGCGTTGAAAAATATACTGAAAACAAAAGGTTCTTTCCGTTCATATTTCACAAAATACTGGCGTTTCTTGTTTTCCTTGAATAGCCGGAGAACCATATCATCAGGCAGGTAATGAGTACCCATAAAAGTATGGATACTGTCAATTTCTGTTGAGTCCTTCCAAATAGTATCTCTCATTTGTTCCCGTCGAAAAGTTGGTGTAATCATTGAATCGTACATTGCCAGGTTTTCGCCTTGTTGAAACACGTAGTCATGATTCACATCTCCCAACGCAAAAATTTTGTATTTCCCTTTCTTTATATTGCTTATCACAAAATGTCCAGATTCATCGGTGCGACCTACCCGTAGAAATGGTTTTTTGAAAAATACCGAATCTTCGGATTCTCTGTAAATACCAACCATTATGCCCGAAACAGGATTTAGGTCTTCTGAATTTATTACCGTTCCCGATACTTGAAGTGTATCAATCTCGTTGCCGGTAGAAAAGGAGAACATATAGTTTTTCAATGCATTTTTCTCGTTCAAATCTACAATTCCATTTCCAAAATTGATTGAATAAGTGGTACTGTCTGTCAGGTCTTCATTAAAATTCACAACCACATTTTTGCCCAATGCTTTTACATCGGGTGGTTTTTGTTGTGGGGGTGAGATGATTACATTTTCGGTTGGTTTGTCTATTGAAACCATTTCATCAAACTGTATTTCAACCTGTTTCTTCTTAAAATTCAATGAGCCGTTCAATGGCGATGATTTCATTACTTTAGGGGGAGTTGTATCTTTCAATCCGCCGGTAGGACCCGAACCCCGATTAGCACAAGCGTAAACCAGGAAACTGATTGTCAGAGTAACAAGTATATATTTTAGCGTTTGAAAGTTCATATAAGTTTGAAAAGTTATAAAGTTGAAAATTACAAAGTTAGCACTTTATGCCCAATCCTGCATCGTAAACATTTCTTTTCGTCGCAATATTGCTTTTTTAATTGCAATAAAGCCTGTGAGTCGTAAGCAGAATTTGAAGTCAGTCCGAAATTTTGCCAGTTGGTAACAACAGAATTCTGCTCGGAAGGCATTTGTTCCAGAATTTGTAAAGCCTTATCTTTCAGCAGTTCGTCATTTTTATGCGATGCAAAGCAAAACAAAAATGGTACAACAGTATTTATCAAAATACTATTAACTGACTGAATCCCTAAGTTTTTGTTTTTCCGGGGACTTTCAGTATCGAACAAATAATGATTATCCCAAAATATTGATGGTTCACAAACAAATAAGTGTTTCAGAAAATCAATTTCAGGCTGTTCCACAATTTTTGAAAACATTTTGCTGGATGAATGAATCAGCGAAACAAACTGAGCAATACGGATATGTGGAAAATTATCGGGTCGCAACCGCAATAATTTCCATTGCGAGCCATCAATCGGGTTTAGACTGAACTTTGAGCGCAGAAAATCATATTCTTTCCGAAGTTCCACCACATACGACACAGCATTGTCGGCAGGCAATAAGGAAGCCTGACCAAACAGCAAAGCTTCCAACTGAAACAAATTGTCTTTATGTTTACCTAAAACTGAAAGAGGGAGTGATTTTGCCAGACTTTCAAAAGCCTGACTGTTAGTCCCAAAGCCAAAACTACGAGCCAGCGTAATGTAAAAAGCTTCTTCCCAATGTTGATTAGTGGCTGTAAGTAGCTGCTCAATAACATTCATTTTTTGTTCCAGTCGTTCGGTAAGCAGTGCATTTTTCCAGCTTTGAATAAAAACGGAAGGTATTTGGTTTATTTTACCGGCACAGGCAATCCATTGCTTCTGACTGAGCAAGGTTTCATAATTTTCCTCAATGTGCTGTGGGAAAATCAGTTTAAGCTGTGGTATGCGTTCACCATCTGTTCGGTACACTTCACCATCTGCATTGTGAATCACATGTAAAACAACATTATCATACGCCGCATCGAACTGATGATTATGCCGGTTCCAGTCGGAAGAATTCACATGAATCTCCACATTACCTGCCCATACAGTATCTCCAATTTTTACTTTGGCATTGAAAAAATCAGGACCGGCATCAGTGTTATTTCTACCCACATCGATTATTTCTACCTGCTCGCCATCGGTGGTTGTGAGTTGATGAGCCGTGAATAACTTATTTTGCCAAACAAAGTGGAGGATGGATTCTTTCATAATGACTCCTAACCCCTGAAGGGGAACAAAGTTACTTTTGATTTGTAAAACTAAGTAATTGAATGCAAAGTATGTCGTATTTCGACATAAATAACAAAGAAATGGAACGCAGATTTTTGCTGATAAAGCGGATGTAAAAAACGGATTTATATATCGCTTTCAGCGATGTGATTTTCAAACACTTCCATCTTAATCCTCCCCGATTTATCGGGGAAAAATCCTTTTTCTTCTATCCGTTATTTTCCGCTAAATTAGCGAAAATCAGCGTTCTATTAAAGCTTTAAAATGGTACATTAAATAGTTTCATTTGCTAAATCAGATATTTCGTGTAAGAATTATAAGATTCAGGAGATGAGGTTTACAGAATTCCAAATTCATATCCTTCACTTATCCAAAACATAATAGCTGCCGGCAATACTGCCAAAACATTGTTTGCAGCTTTAATAGAATCGTGAAAAACAACGATAGAACCATTACGACTGTATCGTTTAATTTTTTTCAAAATGGATTCGGCAGATAATTTCCGGTTATAATCGTGCGTGAGCAAATCCCACATGATAATTTCAAAACGTGGTTCCAGTTTTCGTTTTTGAGTGGGAGTAATTCGTCCATAAGGAGGTCGAAACAGGCTGCTGTTTATATAAGCTAAGGCTTTCAGCACATTTTCTTCATACACTTCAGCCGATACAGAAAAGCCTTTGATATGATTAAAAGTATGGTTTCCGGTTTTGTGACCCCGTTCCACAATTCGTGCATACACTTCAGGATATTTACGGACGTTATCGCCCACACAAAAAAAAGTGCCTTTGATATTGAACTTATCCAATATGTCAAGCACTTGTGGAGTTACTTCCGGCACCGGACCATCGTCGAAAGTCAGATATATGACTTTCGACGAGGCATCCTTGCGCCATACAAGTTTCCCAAAGAAAGGACGAATTATATCGGGAAACCTTGTTGTCATTTACATTTGAACTCTTTTGCTGTAATCCATATAGAACGGCAGGTATTTATCCATCAGCGATTTTTGTTTGTTTTCATCGCAAATACGCAAAACCTGTTGTAATACAGCCATGTTATGACCAATACGACTGGATACACTGCTTTGCTGTTCGTTGGTCATACTGAAATACCAGTTGAGATATTCGGTACAATCTTTAGCCACAGCGTCCAGAATTGGGAGTGCTTTGGCCGGCTGATGAAGTTTGAGATAAATACCGGCAAGCTGAGTGGACATGTAATCGTGACGAACGGTAGTGCCAGGTATCATTTTATTGCAGTAATCAAGTGCTTTTAGTGCTCTTGTGGTATCATTTTTAGCCATCAATGCACTTACAAGTTGTACAAACATCATACGGTGTGTGTGACACATGCGCGAAGTGTTTTCGTCGAGATAAACTTTCGGATCGGCAATGTTCCCGTATTTGAATTTATTCATCATATTGTCGTACATTTCGTCTACATTTACACCCGGACCAGCACCTTTTACGCCAACAGGTAGAATCTGATAAGCCAGACCGGTAAGTTCAAAGTGATCGCTTAGTCCCAGGTAATAATCTTCACCTACGGTTACAGCAAAGTAAATCGGACGTTTCCAGTGATTTTCTTTCAACATTTCCAGAATCATCAACTCACTCTTAGTAAGTCTTCTTTTCAAATCTACATTTATCTGAGGAACAATCTCTGCAGCACGTTTTTCGGATAAAGTTCCTGTTTTAATTACTTCTTGTGCATCAATAGGCAGGTACAATTGTTTAGCAGGTATAAACGCTTCACCTTTCATTTTGGTCGACGAATCGGAACTCAGAACAAAATCAAAAGCAGTTTTCATTTCCAGTGGTTTTTGCAGAACATCTTCCACCCACAACACTTCATTTTTGCCCGCTACAAAATCTTTAGGCTGCCACGAGATAGGTAGTGGTGCTGATTTGTATGCTCCACGTTTCATTTGTTCAATATACCAGTCGGTTTGCAGGTAGCTGAGGTTACAAACACGAATGTCGGTACGCTTGCCTTCTACTTCCTGGTTGTACCACAATGGGAAAGTATCGTTATCGCCGTTGGTAAAAATGATAGAATTTGGTTTACACGAAGCCAGATAATTCTGTCCAAAATCGCTACAAGTATAGCGGTTACTGCGGTCGTGGTCATTCCAGTTTTGCTGAGCCATCAATGCTGGTATACCCAGTGCAACGAGTGAGACAAGTGCAGCTGTAGCAGCTTGTGGTGCTTTAGGCAGATATTTGTTAACTGCTTTAACTAATCCCAACACCCCGAACCCTATCCAGATACAAAATGCATAGAACGAACCTGCATAAGCGTAATCTCGCTCACGGGGCTGCATTGGCGTCTGATTCAGATAAATTACAATGGCTAAACCGGTTATAAGGAAAAGGAATAAAGTGAGCCAAAATCCTTCGAGTCCATTTTTTCCACCGTAAATCATAAATAACATACCAAATATACCTAACAACAAAGGTAACAGGTAATAGGTATTATGCCCTTTGTTATTTTTAAGTTCCGAAGGAAGTTTGGTTTGATTACCCACCATCAATTCGTCGATAAAGTTTATTCCGGTAATCCAGTTTCCATGGTCAATTTCACCATAACCCTGAATATCATTCTGACGTCCGCTAAAGTTCCACATAAAGTATCGCCAGTACATAAATCCAACCTGGTATGTGAAGAAGAAGCGCATATTTTCAATGAAAGTAGGTTTGATGTCCGTTTTTTGCTGTCCGCAATAATCGTAATCAATTTTTTCACCTTCAATTTTTGCCCATTGTTTATAGGCATCTATATGCTGTGGAGTGGTGCTGTACATACGTGGGAATACCATCATGAAACGGTCGTCCATCACATAGTCTTTTTTGTAACCGGTGATTATATATTCATCTTTGTCATTGTCCGTAGTTTTTGGCTTTTTTGTATAAGTAGCCTCACCAATCTTTTCTTCGGGCACACACATATTTCCTTCCACGCGGAGTTTAACCGGTGCACTGTAAACAGCTCCGTAAAGCAGCGGAGTATCGCCATACTGTTCGCGGTTGAGGTAGTATTTCAACGAGAAAACGTTATCAGGATTATTCTGATCCATGGTAGGGTTGCTGGTTGAACGTATAACAATAACAGCATACGAAGAATATCCGATAGATACCATGGCAATCATCAGCAAAATAGTATTCAACCAACGCGCTTTGACATTTTTTTTGCGGTAGTAGAAAAATGCTCCCATACCGGCAATAATGATAATTCCCAGAATGATGTGATTTCCAAAGAAAGGAACACCCACCAACGAAACTGAGCCAATAAACGCGATGGCCATGCGTAAATAATTTCGGTTGGTGTACGATTCGTAAACACCCCAAATTATGAAAGCCAGTGTAAGCAAAATATATACATACAAACCTGTATTGAATGCAAATCCGAGTTTGTTGACAAACAATAATTCAAACCAACCGGCTACTTCGATAAATCCGGGAATCAATCCATATAGAACTGCTGCCAGAATTACAATTCCTGCTGCCAATACTACTAAAGCACCTTTGATAGTAGGAGTATGTTTCCTGAAATAATAAACCAATACCATTACCGGTATAACCAAAAGATTCAGAATATGAACACCAATGGAAAGCCCCATCATGTAAGCTATAAAAATCAACCAACGGTCGGAACCCGGTTCATCGGCCACATTTTCCCATTTGAGAATAAGCCAGAACACCAATGCAGTAAACAACGACGAGAAACCGTACACTTCAGCTTCCACGGCCGAAAACCAGAAGGTATCGGAGAAAGTGTAAGCCAATGCACCCACCAAACCTGCGCCCAAAATTCCTATGACATTTCCTGTTGAATAATCTTCATCCGATTTGATAACGATTTTGCGTGCCAAATGGGTTATAGTCCAAAACAGAAACAAAATAGTAAACGCGCTACACAAGGCGGTAAGCGAATTGACCATGTAGGCTACCTGAGTTGCATCTTTGGCAAACAAGGAGAAGAAATGACCGGTAAGCATAAAGAACGGAGCTCCGGGAGGATGACCAACGTCCAGCTTAAAAGCAGTAGAAATGAATTCCGGACAATCCCAGAAACTGGCTGTTGGTTCGAGTGTTAGCATGTAGGTTGTGAATGCAACTGCAAAAGCTACCCAACCGAAAATGTTGTTCAGTAATTTGAATCGTTTCATTTTTATTTTATTGGTTAATTGGTTGATTCATTTATTGGTTAATTAATTTGAGGAATATAAATCAATTAACCAAATTCAAAAAAACGTTCAAAGATACAAAGAAAATTGAGATTGAGGTATAAGCCTAACTGATTTTGGTTAAATTTATAGATTATCAGCTATTTATAGTGGTTTGAACTTAATTTTTCAGTTTATTCAGAAAAATAACCAAACTCCCGAAAATTGTATAAAGGCAGTGTAATTATTGGTTGAAGTCGTCTTGACTTTTGTATCGATTATAATTTCGCTCCTAACGGAGCTCTGAAAGATATATTTTACGAACACTTCTACCATAATAATGCTCCTTTAGGAGCATTATTATGGTAGAAGTTGTTAGTTTTTAAGAATAAAAAGCTCCCTAGGAGCGACATTATAAAAAGTCAAGACGACTTCTTTGTTTAGATTAGTTATATCTTATTTTT